>CAZOTP010000179.1:0-7118 GCA_964582655.1 uncultured Pirellulales bacterium
CGCAATCACCAAGACCAGGGAAACATACGATAAAACCAGTTCCCGCCCGATCGTCTGGACCTCGCCGCCTGTGCGGTAGAGCACGATCACAACAAATCCCCCGGCCATTGGCAATGCGTAATACAGGCGCATCAGTCGCAAGTACGGAAGAATCATTTCAAAGCAATCCCCCCGAAGTATCGGTGATGAATCTCGATCTGCCCGCTGCGGGCATATTTTTCTTCCAGAATCTCGGCAAACCGCCTGAATATCCGCTCTTCATTTTCGGGGCTGGCGGCATATTCAAATCCTGCCGCCGCTCCGGTCGCCCGAAGCCTTTCAATCGCTTCCTGTCCGCCGCGAACGGCGTAACTTTTCTGACCGTCCCACAATTTTTTCGGTTTTAGCCCCGCCAGACGAAACCAGAGTCCAAGCTGTGTGCGACCCGCCAGAAACCGAAACCTCATTACATTGTGCAAACTTTCCGGCGACTCCAGAAACGCAAGACAGGAACAATACAGGACCTCCCACAGTGAAAACAGGCTGTTATCGATAATTCCCACGGTTCCGCCCGGTTTCAAAACCCTCTTGATTTCCCGCAGCACCCGCAGGGGACGGGTATATCCCAATCCCCAGCAGCAGGTGATGCAATCGGCGCTTCGGGCGGGCAACCCGCAAAGATACGCCAGGGCATCCGACTGCACCCATTCGATGGTTTCGCCGTAATTCATGATTGCCGAGTCCAGCATCCCCTTCGACTGATCCACCCCGGTCACTCGTCCCCCTGTCCGCTCTAAAATTCGTTGTGTCGCATATCCCGTCCCGCAGGTCAGATCTACGACTCTTTCACCCCGTTTCCAATCCAGCGTTTCCAGCAGTTCCTCCGTCCGGTCCCGCATATGATTTGTCCATGCCTGGTCATACCCGCCGCTGAGCCGGTCATAGCTCTTCTGGACCATTGCGGGAGTTGAGTCCGGCCGCCATAAACAGCCGATCACGCGCCGAACCATTCGTACAGGATGTTTGCGTGCCATGAATCCTGACCCGATGCCCTTTGATTCGATTTTGCCCGTTTCCGCTCAGCGAAGGGCTTTTTTCTGCGCCGCCAGAATCTGCCGGATTCCCTTGCGGGCCAGATTCAGCATTTTCTGAAGTTCGCGGCCGTCGAACGCCGCATTCTCTCCCGTGCCCTGTATTTCCACAAACCGCCCGTCCCCCGTCATCGCGATATTCATATCCACCTCCGCCCGGCTGTCCAGTTCATAATCCAGGTCCAGCCGGGGCTTGCCTTCCACGATACCCACGCTCACCGCCGCAACGGATCCGGTCAGCGGACTGGCCTTCAGAATTCCGCTCTTGCGGGCTGATCGAACCGCGTCCATCAGCGCGATATAACTCCCATTAATTGCCGCCGTCCGCGTGCCGCCGTCGGCCTGCAGCACATCGCAGTCGAGGCAAATCGTGTTGGGACCCAGTTTCTCAAAATCGATGACCGAACGCAACACCCGCCCGATCAGCCGCTGGATTTCGCTGCCCCGGCTGTCGGTATGGCCCTGTTTGGGTCGGCTCTTTCGAGGCGATGTCGAGGCCGGCAGCATGCTGTATTCCGCCGTCAGCCAACCCAGACCCGATTCCTTCCGCCAGGGGGGCACCTCCGGCAAAATACAGGCCGTACACAGCACCCGCGTGCGCCCCATCTCGATCAGGCACGAACCATGCGCCGTTTCGATAAACCGCCGATGGATTCGGATCGGCCGAAGCTGATTCGCTCTGCGCTGTCTCCGGATTATAGTCATTGTGCCTTGCCCGCCAGGAGATATTTGAGCAGCGCCCGCTGGAAATGCAGGCGGTTTTCGGCTTCCTGGAAAATAATGCTCTGAGGGGATTCAATCATCTCCTCGGTGATCTCCAGGCCCCGGTACGCCGGCAGGCAGTGCATCACCTTCGCGCCGGGTTTGGCGTGCTTCATCAGTTCGGCGTTAATCTGGTACCCGGCGAAATCCCGGATGCGTTTTTCCTTTTCCTCTTCCTGGCCCATGCTGACCCAGGTATCCGTATAAAGGACATCCGCGCCGGAGGCGGCATCGGCGGGTTTGGTAAAGCACCGGATTGTTCCGGCTCCGGAACCGGGTTTGCTCAACCGCGCAATCAGCTCCGCCGACAATTCGTATCCCTTCGGCGCGGCGATATGGAACGTCATTCCCAGCCGCACACAGGCCACTGCGAGGGAATTGGCGACATTGTTTCCATCGCCGATATACGCCAGCGTCCTGCCCGCCAAGTTTCCACAATGTTCCTGGATCGTGAGCATATCCGCCATCGCCTGGCAGGGATGGGCCTTGTCCGTCAGGGCGTTGATGACCGGCACATCGGCATACTCCGCCAGTTCGCACACCGCCTCGTGGCTGAACGTCCGCGCGACGATCACATCCACATAACCGTTCATGACCCGGGCGATATCCTTGATCGGCTCCCGCTTGCCCAGCAGGCCCCCGATATCCTCCGGGCGGTTGTAGATCGTATCGCCGCCCAGCTTGGTCATCGCGACCTGAAAGCTCATCCGCGTTCGGCTGCTGGGCTTCTCGAAAATCATCGCCATCGTGCGGCCTTTCAGGCACCGGTCCTCCTGTCCCCGTTTGTCCTGCGCCTTCAAATCCGCGGACAGCTTCAACAAGTCCGTCAATTCACTGACGCTGCAATCTTCCAGGACGATAAAATCATTCATGACGTTTCTCCCTGGTCTTCCAGCTCCGCCAATACCTGGTTCAGTATCTCCAAAGCCTCATCGAGTTCCGACTGGCTTACGTTCATCGCGGGCATAAACCGCAGGACCGTATCCTGCGTGCAGTTGATCCGCAGCCCCTTATCCCAGCACCGCTTGACGATTTCCGCACCCGGCTCGGTGAGCTGAATACCGATCATCAGACCCGCTCCGCGGACATGATCGATGCAGGAGTATCGGTTTTGCAGCAGCCGCAGCTTGTTCTGGGTGTATTCGCCCATCCGGCGGGCGTTTTCGAGGAGATTCTCTTCCTCAATGGCCTCGATGGTCGCGACGATCGCGGCGCACACCAGGGGATTGCCGCCAAAGGTGGAGGCATGAGTGCCGGGGACCAGTGACGCCGCGACTTCCGGGCGAGCCATCATGGCGCCCACCGCCACGCCGCCGCCCAGGGCCTTGGCCATCGTCATGATATCCGGCTCGATCCCGTTCAACTGGTATCCAAACCATTTTCCCGTCCGCCCCATCCCGCACTGGACTTCATCCCAGATCACCACGGCCTGATGCCGGTCGCACAGATCGCGGATGGTCTGCAAATACTCGCGGCTTCCGACCTGAATGCCGCCTTCGCCCTGAATCGGCTCGACAATCACCGCGGCGACTTCGTCGTCAAACGCCTCCTCCATCGCCCGAATGTCGTTGTAGGGGACGTAGATGAATCCGGGCACCAGGGGCAGGAATCCCTCGTGCTTTTTGGGCTGTGCGGTCGCTGTCATCGCAAACATGGTCCGGCCGTGAAATCCGCCGAACGCGGAGATAATCTTGTATTTTCCCTTGGGCGTATGCCGCCTGGCCAGTTTCAGCGCCGCTTCCACCGATTCAGCGCCGCTGTTGCAGAAAAAGCATTTCCCGCCAAACGCCCGCTCGCTGAGCATCTGGGCCGCCTGGCCCTGAGGCAGGTTGTAAAACGTGTTGTCCATGTGAATCAGTTCGCCCGCCTGCCGCCGAATCGCTTCCACGACCCGCGGATGGCAGTGCCCCAGGCCGCTGACCGCCCAGCCGGGAAACATATCCAGATAGGATTTGCCGTCGGCGTCCCAGATTCGCGAGCCCTGCCCCTTCACAATCACCGCCGGCAGCCGCGAATAATTGCTGATGACGTATTTTTCAAACTGTGCCAGTACTTCGTTGGTATTCATGGGTTTTCTTCATCCTTGAGGTTGCATTTACTTCTTTGTGATTAACGTCCCGACACCCTTGTTCGTATAAATTTCCAGCAGCAGCGAATGGGGAAAACTGCCGTTGATGATATGCGTCCGCTTCGCCCCGGCGTCCAGCGCCCGGAAGCACGCTTCCACCTTCGGAAGCATCCCCTCGGTGATGATGCCCTTCTGAATAAGCTGCTTGACTTTGGCCTTGTTCAACTTCGAAAAATGGGTGCCGGGATCGTTCAAATCCCCGAAAATCCCGTGCGTGTCGCTCATCATCACCAGCTTTTCGGCCTTGACCGCTTCGGCGATCTTTCCGGCAGCGGTATCGGCGTTCACATTCAGCTTGCCGCCTGCCCGGTCCCTTGCGATCGGAGCAATGACGGGAATCGTTCCCGCCTGGCACAGCGTCCGAAGCAGCTCGCCGTTTACGCATGTCACGTCCCCGACCAGCCCGATATCGATCTGACGGCCGTTGGGTCCCGCCAGCCGCATCTGCTCGGCCTTCAGCACGCAGCTGCTCAGTGAATGCAGCCCCATTGCCCTGGCCCCCAGCGAATTAATCGTATCCACGATGCTCTTGTTGATTTCGTTCACCAGGACATGCTCGGCGATCGCCAGCGTTCGCTCATCCGTATAGCGCCGACCCTGCACGAACATGGGTTCAAGCCCCGCCTTCTTCATCGCCGCCGAAATGCTTTTGCCGCCTCCGTGAACGAGAATCGGCTGCATCCCCACCGTCGCCATGAATACGACGTCCTTGAGCAGCTCCCGCTGGCTTTGGTCGGTCTCCATCAGCGACCCGCCCAGCTTCACCACCACGATCCGGCCCTTGAACCTCCGGATATATCCCAGGGCTTCGATCAAGGCGTCGGCTTTGTTTATCGCCTGCTGCATAGTCGGTCTCCTTCCAAAGAGGAAACCACGTATTTTATCCGCGCCTTTTCCTGCGTCAAGCCTTATTGTTCCCGGTAAATCCCGGCTTTTAAAAACAATCCCGGAACTTAAATCCTAAAAGCAAAAGCACTTATGATTCAGACAGAAAGCCGGACATCTCAAAAGCCGGTTTCTAACGGAAAATTCAGCCCTTTCGCAAAAAATAGGCCGACAATCTCGCTCTTCCTTCGGGATCGAAGCCCATCATCGACTAAAAAGCAGATAAAATCGGGGCCTTGCAAAAACAAAACAAAGACGTATAGTGCCTCATCAAACGAACAGAGGATTCGCTTTAGAAACTCATCTGCACGCGAACCGCCAGAATTGTGGCATCGTGAGTCTGTGGATCGCTGCCCGGATTCATCACATGCTGAATGGAAGGGGTTATGCGGATATCATGGGTCTCGGTCGCGAACAGCACGGCATTGTAATACATCTCCAGGATGGTTTCGGAATCGTTTCGCAATGATTCCGAAAAAGCGTTGCTGAAAATCCCCTGTGCCGCACCGAAGGCAATGACATCGTCATCGCGTTTGGGAAACAGCCCCCGATACTGGATCCCGACACTCCAGAAATTCGACACTTCGCTGATATCGCTGTGAGCAAAACCGTACCGGGCAAACACGCCCAATCCCTGCGCATCGTCCTCCCCGGCGTTTTCCTTGAATACCGCCTGATCGAAGCTCAGATACAGCCCCGCGTCGTCGCGTTTGACACTCCCTGAAGCTCGCTCTTTGTCCTGCGGATCAAACCAGACGCCCGCGCGATAGGCGCCCTGAAGCGGTCCGTTGGCGGTGGAGAACTGAGGCGTCACACCGGTTTCGAAAATATACAAAAAATAATCTTCCTCATGAAACGCGGTGCTGAAACCGGTTTCCCGCACATCCGCCTGTGCATCAGCGACGCCGAACGAGGCGTATCCCCATTCCACCGGATTGAAATGAATCACGAAACCCAGACCGGGATCGGTAAACGGGATCGTCGGATTATTAATCAGGGCGTCATTAAGAAATTGAGCGGTTTCGTCGTTGGCATAGGCGCTGCCGTCAAATGAAACAGGGCAGCCTCGGCATTCGAAACCGCCGGTCAGATCCAGCTTCCCCAGCCGCAGCCGCAGCTTGCCGTCGAAAAATCCCTGCTCATACCAGAACTCGCTGACGTCCAGACTGCGATTGCCCCCGGCGTCGCCGTTGACGCCAAAATAGCTTCCGACCATCGTTTCCGTGATCCCGTCCCGATAGCTGCCTTCCCCCGTCAGATAAAATCCCGCATCAGAAAGTTTCAGGAGTTTTTCCAGATCGCCGGCCAATTCCAGATCATAGCTGCCCGTGAAACGGCCCTTTCCCCGGTGCGTGCTGACACCGTTTCGCATGTTCTGCTGATAGATCTGCGTCGTGGAAATTCCCAGTGTCAATCCGGACGGTTCCAGATAGTCGCGGGAGACAAACCGGCGATGCGCCAGGATGTCTCGTTCGAACACCGTCTGGAGCTGTTCTCCCGCCGCCGCTGTAGCCGACAATGCTGCTTCCGTCAATACCACCGGCGCAGATGCCAGTTCCAGGAGAATTTCACTTCCTGCAGGCTCACTCTTTGGATCCTGTTGTTCCCCATCTCCTCGGACGAAACCCGGAAGAGATCCGATCAGACATCCAATAATAAACCACGCTCGATGCATTCTTGTCTCTCCTGATTCAATCCAGTCGAACAATCCAGTCGTATATCCGTACCATTCTATCGACACAGGAATTCATACTATTTATAGGGATTTTCCCTGGGATTGATAAAACGTATCCATCTGCACCAGGTTCCCATAAAAACTCGTTTGCCAATCGTTTCGAATTGTATTTCCCCTTTCGCACTGGTCCTTCCAGAATAAAGCCCGGTCCGGCGTTTGAGGCCGGACCGGGCGGATGGAGGAATTATTTTTACTCTCGTATCAAGCGTCTGTTACGCGTTGAATTCCTCAAAATGATTCGTTTCATTTTTATCGGCGTCCAGCGGAATCACCGCCGCGGCGGATTTCGCCTTTTTGGCGCCTGTCGATTTGACGGTCTTGCCGCCCTGCGCGATGTGATGGAACGCATGGTCAGCGTGCGTCAGGGAGGTCTTTTTGGAAGCGGAACGTGCCGTCGTCGCTTTGGCGTTCGTCCCGCCCGTCGAGCCGCCCACCAGCGCCACCAGGTCCCCCACCACCGCGTTCATCTGCTCGGCCTGCGCCGAAAGCTCTTCCGAGGCGCTGGCCGACTCTTCCGCGTTCGCGGCGTTCTGCTGCG
>CAZOTP010000180.1:0-7100 GCA_964582655.1 uncultured Pirellulales bacterium
CCCCCGCCCGACATGAAAAACAAATGATAATCCTCCCCATTTTGAAAGAGCCATAAATCCCACATGCCCTCGGTTGGATGATACAGCACTCCCGCCGATGCCCAATCCACGCCCGCGCCCGGTAAAAACATCATCAACAGAAGAAAAATCAGCAATCCGCTTCCCAATCGCTTCAATTCCCTGGGATTGGCATCCATCTTGCGCTCCCGGCCCCCTCTAGAACCTTGCTTTTTCAGAAAGGCCGTTTTTCTCATGGATAAAAACACCTTCCAAAGATTTATAAGATATGCTGAATCCGTTTGCTCAAATTCGCTGGACACGTATACAAGGCTTGACGATCCCGCGTATGACCGTTAATCTTAGCCCTATAGATGATCCTTTCCACCTCAAAGTTGGAAAAAAAATAAAGTTTTTTTCCCTCCGGACGAAGCGGATTTTTGCTTCGCTTCGGGCAATTGCATTTGTAAGTCCTTGACAAATCGCCGGTTTGAGGCGATGATAGCTTGACGGTTGGAGGATTGAACCTTCCGCAGGAGTATATGTTATGCAAATAGCGATTATTGGTTTGCCCCAGTCGGGGAAAAGCACGCTGTTTTCAGCGATTACAGGCGGTCATGCCCACGCCGGCGCAGCGGCGGCTCACCAGGTGGATAAGGCCGTGGTCAAGGTTCCCGATGCCCGCCTGGCCGTCCTCACCGGCATGTACAAACCGAAAAAGACGACCCATGCCACCCTGGAATTCGTGGACCTGCCCGGCCTGAACTTTACGGACGAAGCCGGGAAGCACGAAGCCAAACGCATCATTTCCCAGGCCCGTCTGGCCGACATGCTGGTCGTGGTGGTTTGCGCCTTCCAGAATCCTTCCGTCGCGTTGTATCGGGATCGGGTGGACCCGGCAGGAAATATCGAGGAGCTTCGCAGCGAATTTCTGCTGGCCGACCTCGACCAGATGGCCAACCGCATCGACAAGCTCCACGCCTCCCACAACAAGCCCTCCAAAACCCAGGACCAGGACAAACGCGAGCTGGCCCTGCTGGAGCGATGCCAGAAAGCCGTCGAAAATCTCCAGCCCGTCAGTGCCGCGGTGCAGAACGAGGAAGAGGAAAAAATGCTACGCAGCTTCGCGTTCTTGACCCTCAAACCCATGATTGTAGTCGCCAATATCAACGAAGATAAGGTTACCGAAGCCTCTCCGCTGACGCGGGACCAGGCCGGCGGCGAAGTCATCCCCCTTGCCGCGACGCTGGAAGCGGAGCTTGCCGCTCTGCCGGAAGACGAGCTAGGAGCGTTTCTGGAAGAGATGAAACTCACCGAAATTGCCCGCGACCGGCTGGTTCGAAGCTGCTATCAAACCCTGAAACTCTGCTCCTTCCTGACCACCGGCGAGGATGAAGTTCGCGCCTGGACCATCCCCAATCCCTGTTCCGCCGTCGAAGCCGCCGGTGCAATCCACACCGACATCCAGAAAGGGTTCATCCGTGCCGAAGTGGTCCATTACGACGACCTGATTGCCCATACGGATATGAAAGGCGCCCGCGCCGCCGGAAAAATCCGGCTCGAAGGAAAAACCTACATCGTCCGGGACGGCGACATCATCAACTTCCGCTTTAACGTATGATTCCCCTACCTGCAAAACCATCATGAAAGCAATCCTCATCAGCCTGGGTGACGAGTTAATCCTTGGCCAGTCCGTGGACACCAATTCCGCCTGGCTCAGCGAACAGCTCGCCTCGCTGGGGATTGCCGTTCTCGAACACATTACCGTTGGTGACAACCTGAATACAATTGTATCTGCGCTCCGGCGCGCGGGAGAGTCCGCCGATCTTCTGATCGGAACGGGGGGGCTTGGCCCGACGGACGATGACCTGACTCGCCAAGCCGTGGCTCAGGTTCTGGGCGTGAATCTGGTTCTTCATGAAGAATCGCTGGAACAGATCCGCCAGTTTTTTGCCCGGCGGCAGTGGAACATGGCGAAAACCAACAATGTCCAGGCCATGTTCCCCCAGGGAGCCGTTCCCCTACCCAATCCCGTCGGCACAGCGCCTGGATTTACGGTCAAAATCCGAAACGCACAGGCGTACTTTCTGCCCGGCGTCCCGCGTGAAATGCAGCGAATGTATGAGATGAACCTGGCCTCCGCGCTGAAACAGAAGATGCGGCAGGAAACGGGGGGACAGGTGATTGTCACTCGCCTGCTGCATACCGTCGGCATTGGCGAATCCAGCCTCGCCGAAAAACTGGGCGACCGCATGGCCCGCGGCCGAAATCCCCTGCTCAACTGCACCGCCAAAGCCGGACAGGTCACCCTCCGCATCAACGCGACGGCCAACACCGAAGAGCTTGCCCACAAAATGATCGGGCCGGTGGAACAGGACCTTCGGGACCTTCTGGGGAACTCCATCTTCGGCGCCGACGGTGAAACCCTCGAGGAAGCCGTCGGGAAGCTTCTCCGTCAAAAGCGAAGAACCCTCGCGACGGCGGAATCCTGCACGGGGGGACTCCTCGCCAAACTCATTACGGATGTGCCCGGCAGCAGCGACTATTTCCTCAACGGCTGGATTTGTTATTCCAACGAATCCAAAATTCAGTTGCTCCGCGTGGCTCCCGACATCCTTGCCCGCCACGGCGCCGTCAGCGAACCCGTCGCCCGGCAACTGGCCGAATCCGCCAGAACGCTCTCCAAAGCCGATTACGCCCTCTCTGTCACAGGCATCGCCGGGCCCGGAGGAGGCTCCGCCGAAAAACCCGTGGGTCTGGTCTATATCGCACTGGCCCACCCCGCCGGCGGCGACGTTCAGCAATGGAATTTCGCCGGCGAACGCCAGACCATGCGCCAGCGAACCGCCGTCGCCGCTTTGAACCTCCTCCGCCTGAAATTGCTCCAATAATTTTCCCTTCTGAAGCTCAAAAAACAGTTCATCCAAATCATTCCGCTCAATTTTCGTTGAGGTTGAATGGAATTTCCTCGGATTGTTTTATTTTCTCCGTTTCCGCCGGATCGGGATGAACGTTCGGATCTTTCGGTTCGATCCGGAATACCCACGCCTGCCGACAGGGCCTCCGGTCTTCCTCCTGCAGTTCCTTCGGGATTTGGATTTTCAGCCGGCTGCCCTCCTGCGTCCATTTCATCGAACGCGGCCCCAGAACGCCCTGATATCCCAGCATGGAAATTTCGCTGCCCGGCCTGGCTTCCACCGATTGCAATAGCAGCTCTTCCCCCGGCCATTTCAAACAGATCGCATAGACATACTTCCAGTCTTTGCTTCGCGTGAATCGGATATCGTCCCCTTCGTAAAACACATGCCAGCTCCGCGTCTTATAAATCGCCTCGCCGTTGACCTTCAGCCAATCCCCCACGTACTCCACCCGCCGAATCATTTCCGGGTCCCACTTTCCATTGGCCATCGGACCGAACGCCACCTGGAAGTTCCCCCCCTTGGAAACCGCGTCGATCAGCGTCTCCAGAATCCACGTCGCCGGCTTATAGGTATCGTTCCGCTGCCAGGCGAAGCCTTCCCCGCACGGATCGATCGCCTGCCAGGGCTTGTCCACCCGCGTATCCTCCTTGCTCGCCGGCACCCACCGCTCCGGCGTCTGATAATCCCCGTAAGGCCCGATTCCCCGGTCCCGCAGCATCACTTGTCTCTGCAAACGCCGGCACAGTTTGGCGACTTCATACGCGTCCCGCTGCCCTTCCTCCGGCCAGAACATATCCAGGCAGATCATATCGATGGGTCCGTACCAGCTCAGAAGCTCCGTCAACTGCTCCCGCTCCCGCCGAACATGACCCTGCCAGCGAACCGGGTCCGTAAGAGGGGTATAGGCCGGATCGTAATGCACGCTGCACTTCTCCCATGCGCCGTCGGGATCGTGCCAGTTGAAATGGTTGTAATACAGCCCGATCCCCAGCCCGTGCCGCCGCCCCGCCTCCCCCAGCCTCGCCACAATGTCCATCTTGTACGGCGGCTCCGCCGCGCTGTATGAAGTTTCCTCGTCCCAACAATCCCACGAGCCTTTCCGGAAGGAATTCTGCTTCCTCGAAAAATGACCTCGCTGCGATCGCTGTCGGGTCTGCGTGGGCCAAAGGCAGAAACCGTCGGCGTGCTTGGTGGTGAACGTGAAATATTTAAATCCCCCCCGCTTCATGATCTCCATCCATTCATCCGCATCGAAATCGGGGGGATTGAACACTTCATACAGGGTGTTGTAATGCCGTCGGTATTCATCGGAGGAATTGCACAGCGAAACCGACGCGTCCGCTCCGATCACGGTATAAACGCCCCAGTGAATCCGCAGCCCGTATTTCCAGTCCCGCCACCGCTCCAGCGCCTCTTCCCCCGCGTGAACATAATCGGCGGAAGGCTCGACGGCGCCGTCTTCCTCCTTCTTCGTGTACCCCGGATACCGCTGGCGAAGCTCCCACTCGGAGGCGATCTCCTGCGGAGAAATCTCCGCGCCGAGGCGGCCGGCATCAAAAAATATCATCCCGCCGCATACTGCGGCAATTCCGATTACAAATTTCATCGCTCACTCCGTATTCCGCCGGACGCTCAGGATTTCTTCTCCAAGGCAAGCTGCCGGCGAACCTCGTTGTCCGCCTGAATCTTCCGGTCAAACACCCGCTCGGGGAACCGCTCCACATGCCCGTCGGCAAACAGGACATTCCGCCGCCCCTTGTGGTTGGCATGTTTATCGTAGGCCAGGATCATTTCATCCGGAACCTCGCCCCAGAGGTCCGCCCCCCGCCAGACATACGAACACTCCCCCACCCCTTCCGGGCTGGCCGGGCAGATCAGATCCCACGCCGTAATGCCGCCGGTCCCGACCAGATCCTCCAGACAGGGCGGATATTGACCCCCATGATCCTTCCGCCAGACCGCCACCGCTTTCCCGATTTTCTCCAGTGTTTCATCGCAATGAGGCATGCGCACGCTCTCCGGAAGCATTCGTTTCCTGGGGCTATCTTCGGCATTCCGCGCCGGATGTCAACCCAAAGCCGGGAAAAAGAGGAGTTTCGCGCACGATTTTCATCGAAATTTTATACTGGACTGCTATAATAAACGAATCTATAATAAGAGGTTTGTTGCTTTCCTTCCAGGAACAGGAAAACCTTAGGATATAAAGAGTTATGACAGAATCGGTATCGAAAGAGTATTTGCGGAACGTCGCGATCATCGCGCATGTCGATCATGGCAAAACCACACTGGTGGACCGGATGCTCTACCAGTCGGGTATGTTCCGCACATCCGAGCTGGACAAGATGGCCGGAGGCGTCCTCGGACTCATCATGGACTCCAATCCCCTCGAACGGGAACGAGGCATCACCATCCTCAGTAAAAACTGCGCCCTCAATTACACCGCCCAGGATGGCAACACCTATAAAATCAACATCATCGACACCCCCGGCCACGCCGATTTCAGCGGCGAAGTCGAACGAATCCTCCAGATGGCCGACGGCGTCCTCCTGCTGGTCGATGCCTTCGACGGCCCCATGCCGCAAACCCGCTTTGTCCTCCAGAAATCCCTCGAAGCGGGCCTCAAACCCATTGTCATCGTCAACAAGGTGGATCGGCCTGAAAGCCGGCCCCACGACGTCGTCAACGAAGTCTTCGACCTGCTGGTTTCCCTCAACGCCAACGATCACTCCCTCGATTTTCCGCTCATTTTCGCCAGCGCCAGACAGGGCTGGGCCACTCCCGATCTGCACAAACCCGCCAAAGACCTCCGCGCGGTCTTCGAAGCCATTGTTAACCACGTTCCCGCACCCAGCGTCAAACCCGATGAACCGCTCCAGATGCTCGTCAATACGCTCGATTATAGCGACTATGTGGGAAAAATCGGCATCGGCCGCATCGTCGCAGGCGCCCTGCACGCCGGAAAACCCCTCTGCGTCATCGACCGACAGGGAAATCAGTCCATCCAGAAACCCCTGCAGGTTTTCACCTTCGAAGGCCTCGGCCGCAAACAGGTCGAAACCGCCTACGCGGGCGATATCTGCGCCGTCCTGGGCCTGGAACACGTCGATATCGGCGTCACCCTCGCCGATGCGGAATGCCCCAAAGCCCTCCCCACCATCCAGATCGGCCAGCCGACCCTCGACATGACCTTCCGCGTCAACGACGGCCCCTTCGCAGGCCGTGAAGGAACCTACGTCACCACGCGACAGATCGCCGAACGGCTGGAAAAGGAAATGCAGACCAACGTTGCCCTCCAGGTTGCCCCCGGCGATACCCCCGATGAATTCCGCGTCTCCGGGCGCGGACTGCTGCACCTGGGAATCCTCCTGGAAAACATGCGCCGCGAAGGTTACGAACTCTGCGCCGGAAAACCCAAAGTGATTCTCAAGGAGGTCAACGGCCGCACATACGAACCCGTTGAACTCCTCGCCGTCGATTGCCCCATCGACTGCCAGAACTCGGTCATGGCCCTCATGGGCGACCGCCGCGCTGAAATCCAGAAAATGGATACCAAAACCGGCGCCGAAGGCTACCTCCACATGGAATTTTCCATCCCCGCCCGCGGGCTCATCGGACTTCGCAGCCGCATGCTCACCGCCACCCAGGGCCGCGCCATCATGCACCACACCTTCCTCGAATACCAGCCCATGCGGGGCGCCATCGGCCAGCGAGCCGCCGGCGTGATGATTGCCTCCCACCCCGGACAGGTTACCCCTTACGCCCTCGACGGTCTCTACGACCGCGGAATGTTCTTCGTCAAACCCGGCGACCAAGTCTATGAGGGCCAGGTTGTCGGCGAACACTGCAAAGACAACGACATCCTCGTCAACGTCACCAAGACCAAGCAGCTCACCAACATCCGCGCCGCCGGAAAGGATGACAACGCCCAGATTCGACCCGCCCGCGAAATGGCGCTCGAAGCGTGCCTCGAATACATTCAGGACGATGAACTCGTCGAAATCACACCCAAGTCGTTGCGCATCCGAAAACGACTCCTCTCCGAAAACGACCGCCGCCGCGCCGCCAGACGAACCGCCGGTTAATCCCCCCTACCTCAATTCCCAAGATACGAATCCGCCATCGATGCAGCGTGGCCCTGATCCCACCGTCCATCCTGCTTCTGCTCGGCAGGCGTACCCGCCC
>CAZOTP010000181.1:0-7090 GCA_964582655.1 uncultured Pirellulales bacterium
CCTCGAACCCACATCCCCCACCACATCAACCCGCTTGGGCCCCACATCCCCCGCGAAAAACGTCCCCACGCTCCCGCTGATCACCACCTCCCCGAACACGCCCCCGCCCACCTGAATCTTGCCGACATCCTGAGGCTTCCCGGCGCCCTCCGGATCGCCCACCGCCGTATCGGCAACGATAATCCCGGGACGGAAAAATCCTCCGGGATATACCCCGTGCGATCCCGGATCAAACGTGGACAATTCCGTCGGCGCAAAAAACGTCGTTGGTACCCACCGGATATCCGTATCAATTGCCACCGGCACCGTCCCGATCATCACACCCCCGGCTTCATCCGGCGTGGAAATATCTGAATCCGCGTCGAAGTCATGATACAAAAACGCGCCCTCCCCGCCCTGCGGTTCGTACAGCCAGCCTTCGTCTTCATCGAAGGTGACATACGTAAAAGTAATATATACATCCGCCGTGGACGAAGCCACATACATCATATACACATCCGCCAGACCGCCTTCGACTTCGAAACTGAGTTCTCCGTCCTCCCCCACCACCGGAACCAGCGACAGCGTATTGATGGAATACAGCGTATTCGAAAGCGGATCGGTCGCGTAGCCGATGTTGTTGACATCGTCAAAACTCATCCCCGTCAGAACAATCTGGTTCTCGCGCACATTGGTCCCGAAATCGACCACGTCCACATAAGGATCACCGTCCGCCGCAACTTCCAGATTCACATAGACCAGACCGTTGGTATCGCCCCCCATCAGGCCGAAAAGATACCCCCGGCTGTCGAACATCAATCCCTCGATCGGATCCTCATCCACGGCAAGCAGGGTCGCCGTGGACACCGTCTTGCTGAAATTGCTCAGCGAGGGATTCAGGGAGATCGCTATAAAATAATCGTCCGCGTCTTCCGCCGGAGAGTCGGCATACCCGATAAACACCGGCCGATCCGCCATGCTTTGGGTCGGATCATATACAATCGTGTTGATCGGCAATTTTTGACCCGATACCGTGACCTGGCTGGAACCGTAATCCGGTTGTCCGAAGGAATTCATCCCCGCCGGATCCGCCTCTCCCGTATTGACGTCAATTGCGATCAATATGCGCCCCGTGTCCAGCAACTCTCCCGTCACGCCGATTCCGGTCGGACCCAGAACCACCGCATACAGGGTTCCCGTGACTCGATCAAAATCGGCGGCTTCAAATTGGGAATAGGTAATGCTGGCGCCGAAAATATTGATTTCATCCTGGACCAGCCCGATAAACGTGCCCGTGCCGGACGTCGTGTTGACTTGAACCAGCGATCCGTCCTGACTGATTCCGTACGTAACGCCGCTGGGGCTGGTCGCCAGCGCCGAAATGGACCATCCCAGCGCGCCAAGTCCGTTGCTTCCCGACGGGATCTGCGAAATAATTCTCACCCCGCCCGCCCCGCCGCCAATGTCAATCGTACTGCCGTCCACCGTCAATTCCCCGGGAACATCCTGACCCCGATAATTCAGGATCTCCACCGTCACATCTTTACTGGGTCCCATCCCCGACAGTGTCCCGATTCGAATCTCGTTGTACGCGCTGACATCGCTGCCCGGATCGTTTTCTTCCGCGTCGGCGTACCGGAAAATCGTCTCGCTGGTCGCCCCCGTCGGCAGCGTCAGCGTCGTCAGAAGAAGACGGGCTTCCAGCGGTTCAATGTGAAGAAAAGCGGGGGTTTTCGTGGGGGGGCGTTTCAAAAAATCAGGATTGTCAGGGATCACTTGTTTACGTCGTTTTCTGCGGAATAGACGATTCAAAGGTAATCTCCTTGTGCAGGCTGGCTTATTACTGCAGGTTTCTGTTAGGCAAGCACGTACAACTCTTCGGCAGGCAGACTCTTCGTTCTCTGCCCCTTCTCTGCGGGCCGTTTTTCGGGTCCTTGGGGCATCGCGTCCCGTTCACCCGGTCAGCGGGACTATTCCATGCACCCAGTCGGGCCTTAACAGTTTCCCGCCGGGAACCCCCGTTGTCAACAAAAAAATCGTTCGTCTGATTGTCTCTGTCAGAACGAACGATTTTTCTATATCTTCTTATAAACCAGACGCTTACGCCGCAATCAGCGATTTCGCCACATCCACCGCGCTCGCCGCGTCCGCCGCATATCCCGACGCCCCGATCTTGTCGGCGTATTCCTGGGAAACCGGTGCCCCGCCGATCATGATTTTGGTTTTCACCCCGGCGCTCTTGAACGCGCTGACCGTCTTGTCCATCATTGGCATCGTCGTCGTCAAAAGAGCCGATAGCCCCACCAGCTGCGCGTTATGCTGCTTGACCGCCTGAACGAATTTCTCCGGCGGGACATCCGTCCCGATATCCACCACATTGAATCCCGCCCCTTTCAGCATCATCGCCACCAAATTCTTGCCGATATCATGTAAATCGCCCTGCACCGTTCCGATGACCACCGTCCCCACCGGCTCGACTCCGGCTTCGACCAGTTTGGGTTCCAGAATTTCCATCGAAGTCTTCATCGCGCGGGCCGCAATCAGCACTTCCGGAACATACACTTCATTCTTTTTGAACCGCTCCCCAATCACATTCATTCCCGCGATCAGACCCTTGTTCAGAATTTCCTCGGGAGACATCTTTTCGGCGATCCCCTGCGCTGTGATCGATTTCGCCGTGTTTTGATCTCCCTTGATAATTGCGTTCTTCAATGCTTCCATGTCTGCCATGTCTGATTCCTCGTATTCGGCCCGATTGTGTTCCCTGTCGGATTGTCTGACCGAAAACAAACCCGCAGGAGGTCTTCCTTGGTCGTCAATAGTAAAAACAGGATTCTATAGCATCCATTTTCTATTGACAACCAGATTTTCCGAGAAAAAGTAACTCATTCTGGTATGGTATCCTAGGAAAAAGATAAGATATTTTTGTGATTTATATCACATAACTGGTGCTTTTAAGGACAAAATATTGAAAATGAATCCTGTTTCCTGCCTGGATATCGCTCAGAAGGCCGCACGCACTGCGGGCGAATACGCCCTTGCCCATCAGCCCCAGGCTCTCTCCGAAATCAAACAGGGAAACCAGATTGTAACCGATTCCGACCGGTACTGCCAAAATCTCATCTTGGATATCCTGCAAAAAACATATCCCGATTACGGCATCATCGCCGAAGAAGGACCCGATGGCAATCTCCTGAAAATCCCCCCTTCCGGAAGCTTCGATGCCTGGTGGGTCATCGATCCCATCGACGGCACAAGAAATTACGCCCAGGGAATCCCCATCTACTGCGTCTCCGTCGGATTGTTGAAAGAAGGCCTTCCCTATCTCGGCGCCATTTACGACCCCAATACCGACTCCATGTTCACAGGCGGAATCGATCTGACGCCACGCTGGAATTCCACGCCGATTGCCTGCCGAAACTCCAAACTCGACGGCAATTCGCAAATCGCCGTGTCCAGCAATTATGACGCAATCCCCCCCGGTTATCTGAATTGTTTTCTGCAAAATTTCTGCTGTCTCAGCCTCGGTTCCGCCGCGCTCCATTATGCCTATATCGCAAAAGGGGCCTTCGTGGCGGCTTTTTCGCACAATGTGAAATTATGGGATATCGTCGCCGGCGCCGCCATTGCCCATGCCGCCGGAGCCGTCTCTCTAAATCATGATGGCCATCCGTTATTTCCCGTGGACGCGTCTGCCTATCAGGGGGAAAAATTGCCGATTCTCATCGCTTCCCGGGTGGTCATACCGGATTTGTGCCGCATTCTGCGTTCCCTTGCGTCCGATAATAAATAATTTTCATTTTTATTCAAGTTTTTGCAAATCCGTATTCCTTTTTTCCCGTTCGTTGTTTATAATTACATTTGTCGAAACGACAGCGGAAACATGTTGAAAATCGCTTACGTTTGATATTGGAATGAACCATGGATTTTTCTCCAATAGACATATCAATACGCGAATTGACCTTCTATCTCTTTCGACGGCCTCTGCATCCGGAATTGTTCACCCTCTACAGTTCCCGGCAGTTCGTTCAGGGAGAGTATGAAGTCCATATCTGGATTACCGGATGCAGTCATCTCGTCAGCGTGTTTTCCGGAAAGCACTGCATGACCGAATTAATCTGCCCCCCCGATCAAATGCTTCCCACGCGGGGCCTGGTCGAGCAATTCCCCTTTCGGGGCGAAAAAACCCATCGTTGCGAATGGTCCAACGGTCTGAGATACATGACCAGCTTTCAGGTCGAAGTCATGAGCCAGAACCTCTATGAGCACACCCATCAGGACCTCTGCAACATGAAAAAGCGGCAGGGCATCTTTGTCTCCTATCCCCAGTGGGCCAGGGGAGATCTCATCCCCTTCAGCTATGTCGATTACGAAGCCCAGAAAACCGAATTCCGCATTCACACCTACCACGCCTTTCCCGAACAGCAAACCATCCTCAAAACGCAGTCTCTCTTCGATTTGCGAAAAAAATAACAAGGTGGCATGCCGGTTCGGTTCCTTTATCGGAAAACCGTCGTCCCCGATTTCGTTACTGCATCGCTCCGACGGCAGCTCCGGCCTTCCAATATAACTCATTGCCCTATATAGACTAACATTCGCTCAAACCGCCTGTTCCCTCATCCAAAAAAGCCGTTCCGGATGAATCAATCCCGGACTCCCTCCTGGCCCTCTCGCCAGACGTTTTCCACAATTCTCATCCCCACGCCTTGCAACGATCCTAGGGATCCCCTCGCGGGCCTGTCGTCCCGCCTGCACGGCATGGCCTGAATTCTTGAAATTTCAGCAGGTTATTTCAAAACAGAGCTTGTTATTATTTTTTAATTTTGCTATAATTCAAAGATATTGCAAATGGCGTGCGAAATGTAGGTCTGGCACAAAAATAAATTTTTTACATGGATGGCTCGCATCCCAAATTGGATAAAGTGAGGTATGCGGCTCAAATTTATGAGGAACACGGGGCATTTATCAAAAAGGTGATTGAGTTTAAAGTAAAAAACAAGGCTCTGGCCGATGATTTGTATCAGGATTTCTTTCTGACCCTGATTCGAAAGCCGCTGCCGAATCCGGTGACAAACATCCGGGGCTTTTTGTACAATATGGTCACACATGACATTCTCGACGCCACGCGAAGACTGATGCTGTATCGCCAGAATATGAAAAAATATGCCCACCATGACCAGTTCCTCAAACGGCAAACGGCCGATTCCAAAGAGTCTGGCATCGCCTCCGAGCATGTTCACAATATGCTTAAAAACGTGAAAATTCATATCTCCCCGCGGGAAGAGCAGGCTCTTCGTCTGCGGTTTCAGGAACACTGCGGACCCGTGGAAACCGCAACCAGGATGGGCGTAAAACCGCAAACGGTCAATCGGTATGTCTCCATGGGACTGGATAAAATCCGGCAGACTCTCGAGGTCCAGGATAAGGGGTAATCTATGGTTTGGCAGGAAATACCTACGAACTGTGAACTGGCCGAAAACCACTTCTACGACATGATTGACAATCCGACGCTCTCAGGTATTCCCGACAACGTCGCCGACCACATTCACCGCTGTTCCGCCTGTCAAAAGCGTATCGAAGAATTGAAACAGATTCTTCAATCCGTGGATTCGGAGCCTCATTCCGATCCGCTGGCCCAGACGCTGGAATCGCATTTCACAAAAATTGGAGAGCCGCTGGGGTGCCCGGACGTGATACCCTTTTTGCCCGTGATGGCGATTCCCGATACCGCCATCCATATCCCCACTCCGGTCACGGTCCATCTGGATCACTGCAAAAGCTGCGAGGAAATCCTCCGCCAGATGCAGGCCTGGAAATTAAGCGATTCCCAATACAAGTCGCTCTCCGATTTTTTCACTTCCCGGCAAAACAGCTCCGACGCCGACGGCCTGCAAACCCTGCCGCATTTGCAGAATATCGTTCGAGCATGGAAGGAACAGGATTCCGGCGTTGTCACGGTCTTCCATGTAAAGCCGCAGGAAGAATCGGCTCTCCCCGGGCAGGCAAAGAATCAGTATTCCGATTGGCCGATCCGCGTGGAAGTCTGGAATCGCCGGGAGAATGAGTGTGTTGCGGCCGCGGCCGAACGGGACCCGGACGGCGGGAGAACGCCCCGGCATCGCTCACGCGTTTCCGCCAATGCCTTTCGACAAATCTTCAAACCGCTGCTAAAACCCGCGGCGGTTGCCGCGATATTTCTCATCGCGTTTTCCGTGGTTCTGCGATTCTCGACCCCCGCGCAGGGATTGGATCCCGTGTACAACGCCATGAAAAACGTGAACCAGATTTACATCGCCCGGTACGCCCCGCAAACCTCATCAAATCCCATTCAGGAACAATGGCTCTCCGCCACCGCCGGCATCCACCTGAATAAAACCGCCTCCGAAGAGATTCTCCAGAACATCGTCGAAAAAACCATTCAGTCCAAGAATATCCATACAGGAGAAAGATCTTCGGTCCCCATGCCTCCGGACGTCGCCGACCACTTCCAGAAATCTTTCCTCACCACGGTTTCCCGGTTACTTCCTTTCCATCGGCTCAGCCAGGCCCCCGCGGATGCCAAATGGGAATAGCTCCCCCCGGATCCCGCTTTCCCCCATTCCCAGGTCTATGAACTCACATGGCAGGAATCCCGCCCCGCCGGGGAACCCGTTTATCGGAAATGGCGATGCTTCGTGGACTCCGCCGGACGCTTGAATCGCGCGGAATGGCACAAAAAACTGGATTCCCAGCCCGATTATACCCTGGATTACTATACGCTCATCGAGTATCCCAGCGAACAGGATATCCTCGCTCAGGTAAAAAACGAGTTCTAGCCCGCTTTTCTAACCAGGTTTTTGACCCAGACAGAAAAGTCAGGTTGACAAAACCACGTATCGCTGGTGTTCGCATTCCTTACGATTGGCAGCCTGTTTGTCGCGCGATAGTTTGTCCGGCGGCAAGGTTCAAGGAGCTAGACTCCGCAGGCTTATAGGTATATAAGTCGAGGATGGATAGCTCCGCCGAACGCCGCCGCCGGACAAGATAGCCGCGCCAAACAAAAAGAGGGTGAGAAATGCGTAACCGTCCGGTGAAGCACAGGGGGGACAGGGAGTGTGTCTGTCGGATTTGT
>CAZOTP010000182.1:0-7081 GCA_964582655.1 uncultured Pirellulales bacterium
TCTGACATCGCCGCGGAGGATCCGCTCACGCAATTGCCCGCCTGATTCATGTTCCAGTTCCATGGGACTTCCAATTCTAGGGTGTCAGTGTCTTTCGCATAAAAACCTTTACCGGCCCACCCGGGAAAAATTCCAGTTCGCTGAATTTCTCGTACCCCAGCTTTTTGTAAAAACCTTCCGCCTGAAAATCCAGGGTTTCCAGGCTGATCGTGACGCATCCGACGCTTCTGGCTTCTTCCTCCAGCCGCTTCATGAGTGCTGTGCCCATGCCCCGATTTCGATACTCTTCTTCCAGCCAGAAAATTTTCACAAAAAAGTGCCCGAGAAAAGCATCGCCGAACACTCCGCCGGCGATGTTTCCCGTCTTGTCGCGCATCACCAGAGTGAGAGCTTCCTCCTGACTGGAAAGGTCCCACTGTCTGGCTCGGCGTTTCGTCCACTCCCGCAGGCGGCGAAACAAATAGTCCCGCTCCAGCGGACTTGGATCTCGAAGGATGGATAGGGTCAATGGAGTGGTGTCCAACGGAAAACCTTATGAAAAAAGGGATAGTTACGCTCCGGCATCGCCCAGAACCTTCGGCACGCTGAAAAACTCGCCATCGCGGCCTGGGGCGTTTTTCAGGGCTTCGTCGTTGCTTAGCGAAGGCTGAACGATATCATCCCGGAATACATTATGAATCGGCAGACAATGGGCCAGCGGCTCGACGCCGGTGGTATCCAGCTCATTCAACTGGTTGACATATTCGAGAATCGATCCGAGCTGCCTTGTGAACATGGCGATTTCGGCTTCGGAGCAGTTCAAGCGGGCCAGTTTGGCCACATGCCTTACCTGTTCTTCCGTAAGTACATTGCTCATAAACAGTTACCTTGCTTTCTGTTCAATTTGCAAAAACGGTCCCTCCAACGGGAAGAACCCGGATGGGTATTATAAACGAGAGGATGGGATTTGTCTTGTGAAAGTTACCCCCGCCAGGGCCGGGAGCGGGATTTCAGGTTTGCCAGAATATCGCAGGCAATCTGGACATCCGGAGCGACCTGGAAGTCAAACATTCCCACACAAAGGAAGTCCGCGCCGTTTTCATAGGCGTACTGGAATCCTTCTTTGGGATGGATGGCTCCGGCACCCAGGACTTTATAGGCAATCCAGGGACATTCCACGGTTTTCATGCATTCGAGCGTTTTTTCGGGAGTTTCATCGAAGATGCTGTCATTCTCCGGCATGATGCCGGCAGACCAGTATTGCTTGCTGTTGAAGGTTTTCATGTAAAAATCGGGTTTGAGTCCGGCTTTCTCGCAGGCGATGGGGACCTCGACCTTGTGACCGGCGATTCCGGCGGGCAGGCCGTTTTCCCGAATCAAATCCAGCGCTTTGCCCAGGATATCGACGCGATTTTGCCCGGCGTAACGATCGCCCACCCCGCCATGGGTATAGACCGCCACGGCGCCGTTGTCGATCGCGGTTTTGATGTCCGGCATATCATTTTCGCCTACTTTGGCGGCCTGCGCAATCCATTGAATCTTTCCGCCCTGCTTGCGGTACTTGTTCAAGATGCGGAGGGTATTGTCATCCACGCGCAAAATCGCGGTATTGATTCCGTTCTGCTCGCAAATGGCGAGAGTTTCCATCACCTTTTCATCGGTGAAGTAATGTTTGAGCAGGGAGGAGACATAAATCAAATCCCGGGAGTGCGCAAACCCGCTGATCAGGTTGCCGCCGCAGATCAGACGGCTGATGTTCAAGTCTTTGATTTTGCCCTGGGGGAGGCCTTTGACCGGCTGGGGAGGCGGCGGAGCGGAAGGGTTTTTCCCTTCCGGAGTTTGTGCGGCAAGCCGGGACTGGAGCAGTGTTTCTTCCAATCCAAACGTCAGAGCCGCTCCGGTCGCGGCGGATTTCATAAAATGTCTTCGATCCATTGGATGGGCCATCGCAGGACTCCGGTAAATATGAATATCTCGGTTTACTATGCTCGCCGGCACTGCTTATATTGTATTCTTTGAACCCGTTTTACTCAAGTTTTTGTCAGGGTTACCCTAGACATTAGGTGGAAACCCCGCTTTTGTTACAGGGAATAGAGAAATCCGCCCCTTCACATATTATATAAACTTTGAAGACAAAAGACTTACAGAACAACCGGCAAGGGTGTGTGCCATCGGGATCGGATTTATCCGGCCATTTCCGCGTGTTCTTTAATCGTAGTGGAAGGCCCTAAAATCTGCCGGCACCGGCTACGGAGATGATCCAGGACGTTCATCATGTTGATGTAGGAATCGTAGGGGCTGTCGTAGGGATTGAAGTATTTGTGAACATCGCCGTCGGCGAACCACTTGGTGCACATGTAGTAGAAATGGTCGGAGGTTTGCAGCTTTCTCCAGTCGCGAATGATATCGGGGTCGCCGGTATCCTTGACCATTTTTTCCATGCGATACATTTCGTAAAGGGCGTTGCTCTGCATGGCGTTTCCCAGCCAGGCGGACAAATCCCTCTCCGTATCCGCCCAACTGATCATGTGGGGGACGTTAATGTCCCCAACCGGCGGATAGGAATCAATCACTTCGGAGGGGGTTTTGAAATCGTTGTCGGGATGTTTGAAGATTTCCTCGGGGAGATGGCGAAGGAAATCAAAAATTCCGGTATCTTCCCACTGGTGTTCGCCGAGGGTTTCATAATCCATGAACAGATTGACCGTATAGCCGTTTCCGTTTACGTCGGAAACCCATCGGGCGAATTTGGGCGCGGTAAGGGGCCATTCCTTCCAGTCGCGGTTGGAAAAGCGGAAAGCAATATCATCGCTGAGACGGTAATTTTTCATCAGCAGTCGGATTCCGGGACAATCCTGGGGCGTATAAATAAAATTCGGGCTTCGGTAGCCGAGGATGTGATCGGCGCCTTCGCAGAGGACGCCGTCGTATCCCAGCTCGGCCATGAACTTGGCCAGATCGTTGTTGTAAATCAATTCCGTGTTCCGGAAGATCCGGGGCGTCTGCCCGAAGAGCTTCTGTATTTTCTCCCGGTGGAGGCGGACCTGCTCGGAAAACTCCTTGCGGGAATACAGAAACGCCAGGCTGTGATAGTAGGTTTCATCGAGGAATTCCACGCAGCCGGTTTCGGCCAGGGCGTGAAAGGTGCTCATGACTTCGGGGGAATACTGTTCGAACTGATCCAGCACAACGCCGGACAGACTGTAGGCAATTTTGAACCGTCCCTGGTATTTTCGAATGAGATCGAGCAGCAGGCGGTTGGCCGGCAGATAACATTTCTGCGAGACTTTCTGGCAGATTTGCCGATTCTTGAAATCATCGAAATAATTGGACGAGGTTTCAAACACGCTGTAGCGGCGAAGCCGAAAGGGCTGATGAACCTGAAAATAAAAGCATATCGAAGCCATGCAAATCCTTTCCCCGCAAAGGCGTATAAAATCAGTATTTTTTATCCGGCCGCTGCCGTCACGGATTGATAGACATTCATGCACCCCAGCGCCGCGTCTTTCCAGGAGAGTTTGCGAACTTCGTAATTGCCGTGCTCCCGCAGGGTCATTTGGAGGGGCGGATGGCGAAGAACCGCAACGATTTTATTGGCAATTTCATGCGTATCCCAGAAATCCACCTTGAGCGCGTGGGTCAGAACTTCCGAAACGCCGCTTTGCTTGCTGATGATGACCGGGACATCGTTTCGAAGGGCCTCCAGGGGGACCAGGCCGAACGGCTCGGACACGGAGGGCATAACAAAAAGATCCGCCATTTGAAACACCCGGTCCACATCATCGCCCCGCAAAAATCCGGTGAAGAGGACTTTGTGTCCGATTCCCATCTGCGCGGCCATTTCAATCATGCGATGCATCATATCGCCGGAGCCGGCCATGACGAATTTGACGTTGTCCATGACTTCCAAGACTTTTTTGGCGGCGGCCAGAAAATACTCCGGTCCCTTCTGCATGGTGATTCGCCCGAGGAAAAGAACGATTTTTTCATCCTTTCGAATCGCCATGTGCTGGTAATCCATATTGTTCGCATGTCCATCCCGATCAATGGCATTGTACACGACAAACACCTTTTCCGGGGGCACCGCGTAGCGGTTAATCACCAGGTTTCGGGTATAATGGCTGACGGCGATAACACGGGACGCGAAATGAAGCCCCTTTCGCTCGATATCATAGACCATCTGGTTGACATGTTCGCCGCTTCGGTCAAATTCCGTGGAATGGATATGCACCACCAGGGGTTTTCCCGTAACCGCGGAAACGGCGATCCCGGCCGGATAGGTCATCCAGTCATGCGCATGGACGACATCAAAGCGTTCCTGTCTTCCAATGACGGCAGCCAGGCGGGCGTACCGCTGGACTTCCTGTCCCAGATCACGGCCATACTGGTCCTGCGCACCGTGGCCGCACAAATCGATATCCTTTTCCAACTCGGAAAGGTCCACTCCGGCCTGAACGCCAGCCTGTCGCAATTTCTGGATTTCCAGTTCGTACGTGGATTGGGTCTGGTAGGGTTTAATGACGGAAGGGATCGTGCGGAAGGTGATATTGCCGTATTGATCGGAGCCAAAAACCTGCTCACCGCTGAATCGAAAGGCGGTGGCCGGGCTGGCCATCTTGACATGGGACGCCTGTTCCGCGGCAACCGGACGGGGCAGAACAAAAACCACCTCCATGCCCAGCTCGCTCATGGCGCGTGTTAATCCGTAACAGGCTGTTCCGAGCCCGCCGGAGATAAAGGGAGGAAATTCCCAACCTAGCATTAACACTCGCATAGCCGCACCAAAAGATTTATAAACGAAACCACTCTGAACTATCAGACCGCAACTCAGTTATCTCTTCTTTTCTCCTGCCTCTTTTCCCCCACCCGCAACTGTCCATATAATGAATCACGAAGCAGTCCTTTACTACGAGATTCTTTACATCTTTAATTATTAACGAGTCCTATAAATAAAGCAAGCCCATGACGGAGAAAAAACTATTTTGTATTGAAGATTAATGGTTTTTCATGGAAATATCATTCGATATTCACACATCCATCCAAAAGGATCTGTCGTTTTTCCCATTCCAATGCCATTGCCTATCCATATCAACGTTATGAATCAGGCCCCCCAGAACCGATAACCTAAGACATATCGGATTGGAACGCCCAAATAGAACAGAAATTCCCAGAAATATTTTTTACTGGCCGAAAAGGGCGTTTGTCGCTAACATCTTGTATTTACAGGAACTAGAGATGCAACGCCAGGTTATAGGGGAAATTCCTATAGCCGATATTTCGATGATGAGGAATTCGCATGCCGGAGACATTGACCTATAAAATCCTTCGAAACCACTTGAAAGAGGGGGATCTGGTTTGCGGGTCGGAAGTTGGAATCCGAATGGATCAAACCCTGACCCAAGATGCCACAGGCACGACCGCGATGCTTTTATTCGAATCGATGGGATTGGACCGGGTTCGCACAGACTTGTCGGTCAGCTATGTGGATCATAACATGGCTCAGTTTGGGCCTGAAAACCATAACGATCACCTGTATTTGCAATCCATCAGCCGAAAAATCGGGGTGTATCACAGCCGGCCCGGCAATGGAATTTGCCATCAGGTTCATCTGGAACGGTTTGCCAAACCTGGCGCAACCCTGCTGGGGAGCGACAGCCATACTCCCACGGCGGGGGGGATCGGGTCTCTGGCAATTGGAGCGGGCGGTTTGGATATCGCCGTCGCGATGGGAGGCGGTTTGTTTTATCTGGCCGCTCCGAAGGTCATTGGAATATGTTTGACGGGTTCGCTCAAGCCTTGGGTATCGGCTAAAGATGTTATTTTAAAAGTACTTAGCATTCTTTCCACGCGGGGGAATGTGGGATGCGTAGCGGAATATTTTGGCCCCGGCGTATCTTCTTTGTCGGTTCCGCAGAGGGCCACGATAACCAATATGGGGGCAGAACTGGGCGTCACGACCAGCATTTTCCCTTCCGACGAGAAGACCCGACAATTTCTGCAAAGCCAGCAGCGTCCTGGCGATTTCACTCCCCTATCAGCGGATCCCGATGCCGCCTATGATCGAATCATCGAAATTCATTTATCCGACTTGCAGCCTCTGGCGGCAGCACCTTCCTCCCCGGATAACATCAAAACGGTGGAAAGCTGTCAGGGTATGGATGTCCATCAGGTATTAATTGGAAGCTGCACGAACAGCAGTTACCGCGATTTGATGATGGCAGCGGCGATTTTAAAGGGCCGAACCGTTCATCCGCAGGTGGAGCTGGCGATTGCGCCGGGGTCCCGTCAGGTCATTTCGATTCTGGCGAAAAATGGCGCTCTGGCAGACCTGGTGGCATCGGGGGCAAGAATTCTTGAATCGGCCTGCGGTCCCTGTATCGGTCAGGGGCAATCTCCAGCGGAAAATGTGATAAGTTTGCGCACGTTTAACAGAAATTTTAAAGGTCGTACCGGCACGGCGGAAGATAAGGTTTACCTGGTAAGTCCCGAAACAGCGGCTGCTTCGGCCCTTATGGGAAAATTCACCGATCCAACCAATTTACCCAAATTAACACTGCTTTCTTATCCAGAAATCCGCGATTTGGATAGTTATCCCGTAGATGACAGCATGATTGACAAGCCCCTTCCGCCTGAAACAGCGAAGAAATCGGTGATCATCCGATCGGAATCCATTGTCACTCCGCCAGCAGCGGAACGGCCTCCCCAGACGTTGCATGGTAAGGTCCTGATTCGCTGCGGGGATAAAATCACGACGGACCATATTATGCCCGCCGGTACCTTTTTGAAGTATCGATCGAACGTTCCGGAATACGCAAAATACGTATTTAACTGCTTTAATAAAGAGGGTTTACAGACTTTTGCCGAACGGGCTTTAGAGGCGAAGGGACAGGGATTTCACGGGATCATTGTAGCCGGGGATTCTTATGGACAAGGCTCCTCCCGTGAGCATGCGGCACTATGCCCGATGTATCTGGGGATTCGGCTGGTCATCGCAAAGACCATTGAGCGAATCCATTGTGCCAATCTGATTAATTTCAGCATCACCCCGGCATATTTTTCCGATCCATCGGATTACGATCAGATATCCCAGGACGACCTTCTG
>CAZOTP010000183.1:0-7070 GCA_964582655.1 uncultured Pirellulales bacterium
GTATCCGCCTCATAGGGCAGCCGTTCCCGATTTCCGTCCACAAACACCCCCAGAAAAGAACACCCTTTCAGTGTATGCCGGCACAGATCCCAAACCTGATTGAGCACCGCATCGCTGCTGGTAAAAGCTGCCTCCTCACGATCCCTTGAATAATACAAAGCCTGTTGAACAAAATCCGAAATCTTCAGATCTCCCACCTGGCTGATAATCTCCGCACAACGGAACGGTGTCACCTCCGGCAGATTATCCGGCAAACGAATCGCCCTCTGCTTCATCGTGGATTTGTGTCGAGGAAGTTCTAAAATATAGTTATGCACCCCTGGCTGCAATACCAGCGTGTGTTCTTCGTGTACAATAAAAGGGGAAGGCGGATTCATATCCACGGAGTTATCCCCCAGACATTTCTCTCCCAACCGTATTTTAAGAACTGGAGGCGCATAATATAATGCACCTTCCGGCAAGGATGCTTTTAGCCGCAGCGTCCCGAATGATGCCCGCCCAAAATCTACAAAGTAATGCCCTATTCCTTTTTTCAATATTTTCAAAGGTTTTATATCCTGAAAAACCAGGGTTTGCCGGTTTTCGAATCCCCATCGCTCCGCGCCTTCATCCGGGCATTTTACCCATCTCGATTCCCCCGGCCACTTCCGTTCCACGGAAAAATCTCCCGTGTGAAACCGCTGCACCTGACTCCAGGGCGATGCATATCCTTTTGCCGTCCAGACCCGCACGGACCAGCAATACGTGGAATTCGGCTCTAAGGCGTTCCCCGCATAACTCACGGCAACACTCTTCCCCGATTCCACACGACCCGTATTCCAAAAATTTCCCTCTCCCGCATGGACTTTATCTTTTACGCTGCCCACCGCAATCTGATACCCAATTTGCCTGTCCGCCGAATAAGGCGACTGCACAATCCACGTGAATTCCGGCTCCCGGTCCGTGATGACCCCCTCTTCCGGATTCGACATCAGTTCGCACATCAGACCTGTCGGTGGAAGTGGACGAAAACCAGGAGAACAACCGCAGACGCAAAGCAAGCCTGAAAGAAAGAATCCCTGGATGGTTTTATTGGGTTTCATCATCTTCGTCCTAAAAAAAATGTATCGGATCGTGTTTATTATTTGGATACATTCTAAAAAACACAAGCGTTTTCTTTTATGGCGAATTTCGACACATTCCATTTGCGCAAAAGCCCGACAGAGACCTCCGTATATATAGAGGCATACAACTCAATCCGTAATACTTGTAATATAAAACTCCCGATCCGATTTCTTCCCCTTGCCATTCAATCCAGCAGAACGTCCTTATTCCGGCCCCCACGTCCAGTTTCCATGACGGGCAAAATCCCACAGGTTTTCATTGCATACAAAATTGCTCATCTTTCCATCCCGCAAACTCTCGGGAGCAGGGGCATTGTTGCCCAGTACTTTGAGAATGCCGTACCACAGTTCGTAATTGCTGGTCGGATTGTTGGAGGAAAAATCCTCCCCCTGTTTTTCGCCCCATAGATCCTCTTCGAACAGCCCGGCATCGGAATTGAAAACAACATGGCCGTCTCCGTAAAGAACATTCAGCCCTTTAGGATTGCCGGAGGAACTCACATGCGGAATTAGCGCCCAGTCATGAATCAGGTCATACACGAAAGACCGGCTTCCCATCTTATCGATGGAACGAATGTTATTTTTAAAAAAGTGATATCCGACCCGAACAATCCCATCCGGCGTATAATATTCCCCGGTTTGCGGATGAACATACATGCTGGCCTGATGCATAATATCTTCATCGGCATAACGCAATAAACCCGGACAGTAGAAAATCAGATAATCCTCTATTATGCCGACATCGTAAAGCCCTCCCAGGCCAAAGGCTTTCATGATGGTGATCGGTCCGGTGTCATTGGCTGGAGCCGTGCTTTTCATAATAGAATAATGATACGCCTCGTAGGTCCGGCAGGAACCGGCCGTATTCCCCTGCGGAGGCAGCAAAGTTTTATTGTCCTGGGCGTATTGAACAAACGCCGTTCCCATCGAATGCAGATTGGACGAACAGACCACCCGGCGGGACAAATTTCGTGCCTCATTCAGCGCTGGAAGCAGGATGGATACCAGCAAAGCGATAATCGATATGACCACCAGCAGCTCAATCAGCGTAAAACCATTTTGTCTCCTGGAACATTTCATGACATAACTCCTGTTTCTGCTAAGCCAGGTACTGCTGCAATCTCCGAAACCGAGAATTTCGTAAATAGTTAGAGGCATACCATATCCTGCATAGTAAGCGGATAATTCTTCAAATTCTTGGACTATCTTGGATTTATTATTGGATTATTTTGACAGACAAAGTCTTCTGGAATCCTCCCGGCAGCGTTCCTACGTTCTATCCCTGCTTTATGTTTTCAGCGGGATTCCGGTGGCTCCGAAGAAAAATCGGATAACGAATCACTTTGAATCACCTGAATTGGACAGGCGGGCAATGCATCCAGAAAAACACGTCCATAGGAGCGAGTAACAACACGGGGATCGAGAATTACAACGATCCCCTTGTCAGACCGCGTGCGGATCAGACGCCCAAATCCCTGCTTGAGCTTCAGGACGGCCTGCGGAAGCTGATATTGAAAAAAGGGAGAATGCCCCTCCTTCCGGATTTGCTCCATCCGTGCCTGCAAGAGCGGATCATCCGGCACCGCAAAGGGAAGTTTAAAAATAATGACATTCGAAAGCGCTTCCCCTGGCACATCAACCCCCTGCCAGAAGCTGTCCGTGCCAAACAGGATACTATGGGGGGTTTTTCGAAATTCATTCAGAAGTCCCGTACGGTCCCGGTCCCGCCCCTGAACCAGCATGGGATACTGCTGCCGCTGACAAAATTCCTGAAGTCGATCCGCCACATAGTTAAGCTGCTTAAAACTGGTAAATAACAGGAACGCATGGCCCTGCGTACGAAGCAGATAGGTTTGGACAACAGGAAGCGTTTTCTCCAAAAACAGATCCTCCTGTTTCGTCGGATCCGGCAAGTCCGCATGGACAAACAACTGCGCCTGAGAGAGATAATCAAACGGGGAACCCAGCTGAACGGCATGATACCCCTCCAACCCCAGTCGGGACGTGAAAAATTCAAATCCCTGCGGCCCCTCCTGGACATCCGCATCATGCCGTGTCTGGGTTGAAAGCGTAGCGCTGGTCATAATTACCGCGGGCGTTGTGTCGTACAGCGCCTTTTTCATCTGCGGCCCCACATGCAGCGGAGCGGCACAAATGACCGTCAGGGGATTGTGCGACCGGGCAGACGTCTCGGCCCAATAGACATAATCCGCCGCAATCTGGCGGGTAAACAGCTCCATCCCATCAACCAGAATCGCGGCGCGATCCGCATAGGCCAGGTACTCCAAACGGTCATTTTCCGTGGCGGCGCTTTCCGACAGCGTTCGTAAATGTCCAGAAAGCTGTCGGAGCGGAACATCCAGAACATTTTCAAAAATACCGGCCCGGGGAATTCTTGTATTGGAGCCTTCCTGACGCCGTTTTTCGCAAAAAAACCGAATATTCTGAAAAAAAGATTCGGAGGCCCGGGATACCGATTCGATATGGCCGGCGGTATCGGGATTTTTCACGTCCGAAAGCACCCCTTTCTGCGTTTTGGGATTATACAGACGATTCAGAAGGAATCGAAGCTGGGCATTGGTAATTCGAAGCCCGAAATGACCCCCTGCCACATCTTCGAGATTAAGGGCTTCATCAAAAACAATCCCGTCAAAACGAGGCAGAAACGAACCCCCTTCCAGCCGCAAAGCCAAATCAGAGAAAAGCAGGGCATGATTGGTTATCACCAGATCCGCCGAATACAATTTTTTTCTCGCCCGCTGGTAAAAGCAAAGATCGGCTTTTTCACAGGTACGTCCCAGACAGGTGCTGTTCTCCGAACAGACCGATTCCCACACCGCCGCCGGAGGTTTTTGGGGCAGAGAGCTGAGTGAACCATCCTGTGTTTGGAGCGCCCAGTCGTATATTCGATTGAGAATTTCGAATTGATCCGGATGTTCAAACAGCGTCTGCTGCCGCTTCCTGGCATATTCCAGCCTCCGCCAGCACAAGTAATTTCCCCGCCCCTTCGCCAGAACAGCCGTAAATTCCATTGGAAGTGTCCTCTTCAAGAATGGAATGTCCTTGTGGAGAAGCTGCTCCTGCAAAGAAATGGTAAACGTACTGACAGCCAGTTTCTTTTTATTCTGGACAGCAAAAGATAGCGCGGGAATCAGATAGGCAAAACTTTTCCCCACTCCCGTACCGGCTTCGACGATTAATGTTTGGTTCTTCTCCAGTGCGATCTGAACCGCCAGCGCCATCTCCAGCTGCTGGGCGCGCGGCTCATAGCCAGACAGAGATTCTCTGACCGGGCCGTCCTTTCCCAGAAACCATGTCAAATCCAATCCGTTGGGTTCTGCGGGACGAATCAATGTTTCATCCTGGGGAAATGGCGTTATTCTATCTCATAAATCAGTCCTGGCCGTCCGGGGAATCGCATACTCAGATTTTAATCTTTGTCGCAATCCGTTCCTGAGCCGCTTCCAGAATCAGATGCAGAAGATCGGCATATTTTAGCCCGGCAAAACCCGCCATGATATTGAGCTTCCCGTCCCAGCACCAGCCGGGATTCGGATTGACTTCCAGAAGCTTGATCTCGCCATTGGCGTCTGCCCGGAAATCAAAACGGGCATAATCACGGCAATCACAGCGCTCAAACAACGCGCTGGCGTAGTCAAACAGCCTGGATTGCATCTCGTCGTCCAACTGGGCTTTTTTATATGAAATCTGATTCCAATACGGTGAATCGGGAAGCCATTTCGATTCATATCCTAAAATCGGAGGCAGGCCCGGCTGCAATCCGCTGTAATCCACTTCCAGAATCGGTAAAAAACGACAGGTCATTCCTATATTGCCGATGATCCCCACCGTATATTCATTGCCGGAGAGGAATTCCTCGATCAGCAGCGGACGTCCCGGCAAGGTCTCCCGCAGCGTGTTAATATAACTGACCAGCTCCTGGGAGTTATAGACTACGGCATCCTTGGTAATCCCCAGACTGGAATCCCCAAAATTCGGTTTCACCAGCGCCGGAAATACCGAGGGCAGCGTAGCGGCATTGTCATCCATGCTGCAATAGGTCTCCAGGGGAACGGGAATTTCAACCGACTCCGCGATCGCTCGAACAATGGATTTATTATAGCATAATCCTAAAGAAGCCGGGCCTGCCCCCGTATACGGGATCCCCAGCATATCCAGCAGAGCCGGGATATGCAATTCCATGAAGGCGTCGTTATTATATCCCTCGTCGCAAAGATTAAATACAAACTGGGGAGGCTCATTCTTGATCTGATTCAATAGCGACCCGTGATTGTTCACATATTTAAAGGAATATCCAGGCAGTTGCCCCAGGGCTTCCTGAAGCCGGCGGACGGTTTCAAAATCCTCCGGATTAAACTGGCCGCCCACTTTGACCATATCGGGAAGGGAAGGATCCCCCATGACCACGGTAACATTCGGGAACGCCGGACTTCGCTTCGAAACCTTTTTCATCTTATGCGGCGCCGTTGCCGTAAGGAATATGCGATGCGCCATCATTCCCAGATCCTGATCCCGGCTGGAATCCGCCGACAGTTCTGCATGAATGCGAATATTGATAAACCCGCATCGCTCCAAAAGCGAGCAGATTCGAGCCCGGTCATAAAGCCGCTCCGCATAAAACTGGTCGGCAATCACCCCTTTTTCCGCATGGACGATCACTTCGCGGGAAATCAGCCTCTGGCCGTCTTCCGCCAGGGTCCGCTCCCGGCACACAAAATGATTCGCATCAATCCATTCCCAGCTCCGCCTCTCAAAATGTCCCCGCATCCACTCGCCATCTGCCAGATCCATCGCCAGCGTCCCCCCCGACACCAGCACCTTTTTGACCGCCTCCAGAACCGCCACATCGTCTTCCTCCCGCTCAAAATAGCCGAACGAATTTCCCATTACCGCTACGCAGTGGAATGAGCTTTCCTGAAACCGGAATTTCCGGGCGTCGCCTTCATGGAACGAAATAATGGAGTTTTGCAGACGGGCTCGCTTCTTGGCAAGGCGGATCAGGTAACGAGACCGGTCAATCCCTGTAATATGCCGGTACCCCCGTCTTGCCAGCTCCAGACAATGTCTTCCCTGACCGCAGCACAGGTCCAGCACATGATCGTTTGGTCCGATTCCCGTCGCTTCGATCAAGGCATCTATCTCTTTCGTTGTATTTGAGTCATTCTCAATCACATCCCCGTCCGTTTTCAGGTACAGGGAGTTAAAGAGGCTCTGCCACCAGTCCGAAGGCAAATGCCGTTCCAGATCGGAAATAGGTCCCAGGGTTTTGGGGGGCGCAGCCGCAACGCTTCGCTTCTTAGCCATCGCTAAATCCTTCTCGGAAAATAAGTAAGAAACGGGAGATATACACCAGTCGCTCTGGTGCTAACGCAAGGTCCGGGGGGTCGTCCCCGGGGGAAACCGCTTGGCGGTCTTTCTTTTCCATCGTCCCATACGGCGTTTTGCCGTCTGTTCCATCTGCAAGGAACCATGCCCCGACAAAAGCTACCGGAAACACCGGTTTTCCGCTTCCGTCGGCTGTTTCGGGTGTCCGATTATAATACCCCCCCTACCATATACCATACTTTTTTGCGATTTCCTGAAAAAATAGACGAAAATTGTTTCCGGATTCGTCCTGATTCTGGTTGGATATTTAATCAGAACCTCATGAGGCAGCGGGATGATGGAAGAAAAACAATGGCTGCGACAACGCCGGTAGGGGAACAGGGAAGCTCTGGGATTTATTCATCAGCGGGTCAAGGACGATCTGCTGACGGTCGGGATCTGCCTGACCGGCGACCGGGCTACCGCATAGGATTGTCTCCACGATGTCTTTGTCAGCCTAGCTAAATAAAAAAACCGCATGTTTCCGCACAGGGGACTCAATATCAAGAACGGTCAAACGCAAAGAAACGAAATAATCCGACATTTCCCATTAGGATTTGCTTCGAAATTTCTTTATTTTCT
>CAZOTP010000184.1:0-7045 GCA_964582655.1 uncultured Pirellulales bacterium
GACATCACTAATATATCCAACAACCTATGCGGGCAAAACCGCGTGAACGCTTACGCATCATCTTTTGGATTTGCGGCGAGGTTCGCGTTCGGAACGAGTATCCCTCCTGCCAGGAACAGGAAAAGTAAATTACGTTTCAGGAGCATGTCAAAAGTACACATGTCATGTATAGCGGTGCAGCATCCCCCGATCATCTCTTATGTATGGCGTGCATTCAGAGTCCCAGCACGTCAAACATGCTGTAGAATCCTGCGGGCCGGTTTCCCGCGAGCCATTGTGCCGCGTGCAAGGCCCCGCGGACAAAGGTATCGCGGGTGTGCGCGGTGTGATGGATTTCCACCGTTTCGCCAAGCGTGGAATAAAGCACCTGGTGAATCCCCACGATGTCTCCGGCGCGGACAGCGTGCATTCCAATGGTGTTTTTCTGCCGAAGAGCATCCTTTCCCTCGCGGCCGTTCTGGAGGCAATCCGGCATCGGCCATTGTTTCGCCGCCGCGATGTGCCTCGCCAGTTCCAGCGCGGTTCCACTGGGCGCATCCCGTTTGAAGCGATGATGCGATTCGACGATCTCGATGTCGTACGCTTCACCCAGTGCGGCGGCCACCTGCCCGGCCAGCTTGAACAGCAGGTTGACGCCCAAACTCATGTTCGCTCCCAGAAGGACAGGGATGTCCTTCCCCGCCGCTTCAACAGCCTGTTTTTGCTCTGAAGTCAATCCCGTGGTTCCGATGACCAGGGCTATGCGGTGTTTCCGGCAATACTCCAGCCATTTCATGGTGGATTCAGGCAGCGAAAAATCAATCATTACCTCCGGTTTTGTCTGTATATCGGTAGTAATTTTTGTTTTCAGCTCGCCGACTCCCGCGACAATCCCGACATCCTGTCCCAGCAGTTCATTCGCAGAGTGTTCCAATGCCGCAACGACTTCGAATTCCCCCGATTCTTTCGCCAGCGCCACGATTCGTCGACCCATGCGGCCTGCAGCGCCGGCAACCGCTAATTTCAACATGTTCTTCTCCAGTTGTTTTACTTGAGTCCCATCGCCTGGATGATGGCATCCAGATGGTTGGCGACCTCGACCGGACGATTGGAAAACTCGCCCTGATTTTCCATATGATAGTTCACCGTGATTTTCGGATCTTTCAACTGGTGTCCCGTCAGGATGCACACCACAGTTTCGTCTGCTCCGATCACGCCCTGCTGACGAAGCTGTTTCAGTCCCGCCACCGACGCCCCCGACGCCGGCTCGCAGCCTAGTCCGTGAAGACCGACCGCCGCCTTGGCGTCGCAGATTGCCTCATCCGTGACTTCGCGAACCACGCCGTTGCAGATTTCCAGGGCACGGAGGCATTTCTTCAGGTTTACCGGCCGGGAAATTTCAATCGCCGTCGCCAGCGTCTGGGGCCGATATCCCGATTCATCCAGTTTCTGGAAATACTGATTAATTTCCGGCATCACCAGCCGTCCGGCGTTGTACCGCACGCCTTTCTTTTCATACAGATCGTACAGCGTATTGGCGCCGTGTGCGTTGATAATCGCAAGCCTCGGAATGCGCGATATCAGCCCTAACGATTTCAGTTCGCCGAACGCCTTGCCAAACGCACTGCTGTTGCCCAGATTTCCGCCCGGCACCACGATCCAGTCGGGAGTCTGCCAGTTCAGGGCTTCCAGCACACGGAACATGATCGCTTTCTGTCCTTCCAGCCGGAACGGATTGAGCGAATTGACCAGGTACAGCTTCAGATCGCGGCAGACATTCTTCACCTGCTTCATGCAGTCGTCAAAATCGCCCTGGATCTGGATGGTCTGCGCCCCGAAATCCAACGCCTGGCTCAATTTGCCGTAGGCGATGCGGCCCGACCCGATGAATACCGTGCATTTCATCCCGCAGGCGTGGGCATATAACGCGACCGACGCGGACGTATTCCCTGTTGATGCGCAAGCGACATGTTTGGCCCCGACCATCGCGGCATGGCTGAAGGCGGCCGCCATCCCATTGTCCTTGAACGACCCGCTGGGATTCAGCCCTTCATATTCCAGATACACTTTGCCCGGCTTGCTTCCCACGTAACCGGCAATTCCATCATTCTGCTGGAGAATGGTCTGGCCCTCCCCAACGGTTACGCATTGTTCCTCCGGGCAGAAGGGAAGGAGTTCCCGGAATCGCCAGACCCCCGAATAATCCAGACGGTTTCGCCGGGTGGACCAGCGTTTCTCGAATTCCGTCAGGGATTTGGGGACGCCGGCTTTTTCCCAGTGGTATTGCACATCCAGAAGATCACCGCATTTCGGACAGGAAAAATAGGCCTCCTCCGTGCTGTAAATTGAGTTGCAATCAATGTTTATACACTTTTGGAAGCCCGCCGGTTTCATTCTGCGATTCTCCTGTCTGGATTCTTGATTTTCCTGGCTACCGAGCTGTCAGACCCTATCACAATCTGTTTTTACGGTCAAGATTTAATCCGTCCAAACCCCTGCCTGGAGAGAATTTATCCACTTTTTCCACTTCAGCGTTGACAGCTTTCGGTTATGGACTATAATATTTTGTACTGGAATACTCACCCGTTGCCGGGGCGTTGTGTGAGCCGGCCTTGCCTGATGGTTTTTCCCGCGTGCGTGCCGGGTGGTGAACCTGCTAGCGATAGGATGGTCAATCATGAAATATGCGATGGTGATTTTGCTGGTAGCAATAGGAGGTATTCTTGGCGGCTGTCAGAGCATGACCCGGGATTCCGATCAGCAGATTCGCAAATACAGCCGTGTCGCCGATGTCAATCGTCGGCTCCTGACGGAAGATATGGATGTCATTCTCCTGCTTGACAAACCCAGCACGCTGACCAATTGGCACATCCGCACCGATTGAAGCACGGGGAATGCCATACATCGGGAAAGGTCTGACGCTTTAGGGGAAGAACGTGTTCAGGGCGGTTCAAGGGAAGTTTTTTACCTTACTTCCTGGTATTTCTGATGGCAGAAGCGGTCTGTCATGCCAGCCAGGTAATCGCAGATGACCCGATGGACTCCCTGTTCGTCGGTCCGCTGCTGATAGCGGGGGGGCAGTTGTCCGGGGAATTTCAGAAAATGCCTAAACAGAGAGGTTAATTCAGTTTTCGCCTGTTCGGCTCCCGCTCGCACCATCGGATGGTAATACACCCGCTCCAGCAGAAAATCCCCCAGTTGAGAAAGCTGCTTTTCCCGGTTGGCGGATAGGCATGCAATTTTCTCCCCCGCCGCGCGAACCTGATCGGCGCTGGATGGACGTTGCGTTTCCAGCCGGCGGCCGATTTCGTCCCACGCATCCAGAATCAGCAGGTCGATCAGCCCTTTGGCCGCCCGTAGCTGCAGGGCGAATAGATGGGCATCGGGATACGCCTTCTCCGTTGTTTGGCGCAATTCCTGATATATCGCGATGGGCCTGAGGTCCTCCTCGCCAATCAATTCCGACGCCAGCGCATCATCCAGATCATGAGACATGTACGCGATGCTGTCGGCTAGATCGGCGATCTGCCCTTCCAGCGGCGCCTGCCCGGTCCCGAACTCCTCCCGCGGCGAAGCGGCATCGTAGCGTGTCTGGTGCTTGGCCATGCATTCCCGGGTCTCATAGCATAAATTCAGACCGCGAAACGCCGGATACGGATGCTCCAGATATTCCACCGTTCGCAGCGACTGGGCATTGTGCTCGAATCCCCCGTGCCGGATCATCAATTCATTCAGCACCTCTTCGCCGCTGTGCCCGTAAGGGGGGTGCCCCAGATCGTGAGCCAGCGCCGTCGCCTCGGCCAGATCCTCATTTGCTCCCAGCCCCCGCGCCAGCGTCCGGGCGATCTGCGCCACCTCGATCGTATGCGTCAGGCGCGTGCGGTAATAATCCTTGCTGGGTTTCAGAAATACCTGGGTCTTGGCCTCCAGCCGGCGGAATGCGGCGCTGTGCAGAATCCGGTCCCGATCCCGCTGAAAACACGTACGCCATTCATGCTCCGCTTCCGGATGCACTCGCCCGCGGCTCTGCGCGCTGAAGACCGCATATGCCGCCAATACATTCGTTTCATTTTGCTCCAGGTCCTGCCGCCGACGAAACACCATAGAATCCAATGCCTCAAACATGAATGTATCGCGATACTATAGCGTCTCACTTCGGTGGGATACAAGAAAAAGTTTGCGGCAAAAGAGCGGATTTACAGGGTCCAGGGGCTTCGCATCGGGCGGCTCATCAGCCGGTTCGCCAGCGCATGGTTGAGAATTTCTTCCCTTTGCGGATCCCAGAGGATTTTACCGCCCGTCCGGATGGCAATGTCGGACAGGTGGCTGATAAAATCGGATTGTACCGCGCTGTCGATGTCGCTGACGGGTGTGCGGCGGGTTTTCACCGCGTGAATGAAATTCCATTGATGATGGGGCTGCTGCCTCAGAATCAACGCGTCGGGGGGAAGTTTAATTTGTAAGAGGGATTCCGGATTTGCTTCGATGGAACGGCGGGAAATGCGGATCTGTCCTGCTTCGCCGATAAACGTGGTGTTATCCAGCTTGGCATTCGAAAAGAAAAACGCCGTACCATCGGTAAAACGCCCCCGAATTTTCCACTGAGTGATGGCGTCAAAAAGCCCCTCTGCGGGGATCTCGCCGATTCCCTCGTATTCGACGGGAATCTGCGGAAATGCCCAGTGCATGATGTCCAGCGGATGGGCGCCCCAGCCGCCGAGGTAACCGATGGAATTGTCGTACACAAAGTAGGCGCCACCGGTAGTGCACCGGTCCGAGGTGTAGGGGCGGTACGGTGCCGGTCCCAGCCACAAATCATAATCGGATCCCTCCGGCACTGGAACAGGTGTAATAGATCCGCCCGCCTGTCCGGTGGGGGCCTGAACATGAATTTCCCGGATTTTTCCCAGATAGCCATTCCGGATCAATTCACAGCCGAGGGCGCAATGTCCTTCAAACGAGCGCTGCTGGGTGCCATATTGGAACACGCGGCCGTATTGTCGAACGGCGGTCCGCAAAGCCTTGTTTTGCTCGATGCTCAGCCCCAGCGGTTTTTCGACATACACATCCTTCCCCTTCCGCACCGCCGCCAGCGCAATCGGAACATGCCAGTGATCCGGCGTTGCAATCACCACCGCGTCGATATCCTCTCGATCCAGCACATCCCGAAAATCGTTGTACAGATCACAGGCTCGATATTCCGATCGGGAGAATCTCTCTGCGTAGATTTTCTGGATGAATTCCGCCCGCTGCTCACGACGGTTTTAAAACGGATCGCAGACGGCGACCGAATGGCATTCCTTCAGAGCGGTAAAGCCTTTAATCAGACCTCCGCCCTGTCCGCCGACGCCGATGTGCGCCAGCGTAATCCGTTCACTGGCAGGAAGCGAGGTTCGACTTCCCAGCGCCGCGGATGTTATCACATACGGAAACCCGATTGCACCTGCCACGAAAACGGCGGATTTTTTTAAAAACTGTCTTCGCGTAACGATCATTTCAATTACTGTTTATCCATCTGAATCAAAAATTTCCACCATTGAGTTACACACATTCTCAAATACGTCAATGGGGTGATGGAGAATCAAATCTTCGCGTTTTTCCGAAGTCGGTTCAGCGCCTGGACGTATTCATCCGGGATTATGCCATGTTTGTCCGGCGGGACATTCAGCAGCAGATTCACTCCGCGCTCCCGCGCCGTCTGATACTGTTCCAGCAGAACCGAATCGCTGCGGGGCGGATCATCCGGCGTCGCGAACCAGTTCTTCCCGATGGGATCGCAGATTTCACCGGGAATGTAGCATTTCTTGCCCTCGATGTCGAACCATTTGCTGTAAGCCGGCGCGGGGGGCATATTCCGCTCGATCGCCATCAAATCCGAAGGCCACGCCTTATCAATATTAAATTTCGAACCATCCTGGGTGCCCATGTTCATCATGATGAACATGTCAGGCTGCTTTTCCGCAAGAGTCTGATAGAGATAGGTTCGATACGCGGGGCCGAGAACTCTGGGAAGATCAACCCACATTTCCAGGATCGGCCCGTAGGTGTCCAGCAACTCGCAAATCTGCTGTGTCTGAAACGTCTGATAGTGCGACGTAGTGTAGGTGGGCTTGGGCAGACGGCTTTCTCGATCTGTCATTTTGGTTGCGTATCGTTTGGCTTCCGAAGTCCCCACACCGAACCGGTGATGCCCGTCCCGTGAACAGTAGTATAATCCGGGCTTCACGCCTTTCTTCCGGCACGCCTCGACAAACTGTTCCACCACATCCGTCTTGTTAGTGCTGTTGGCGACCGTATAATCCGTATATTGGCTGGGCCAGAGGCAATGTCCCGACTCGTGCTTGGCTGTCAGAACCGCATATTTCATCCCTGCGTCACGCGCCACGGAAATCCACTGATCCACATCGAGCCGGTCCGGCGCATAGATTTCCGGTGCGTCCAGCCCAAGGGGCATTTCTTCCAGCGTGTAGGTGCTCATTCCGAAGTGAATGAACATGCCGTACCCCAGAGCCTCCCAGTCCTGAAGCTGGTGCAGGGAAAGCCGTTGCTTCCCGGGAGGTTCCGGAGAGCAGGGGGGAGCCATTTTTTCCGGAGGTTTGGCAGTCTTCGGAGGTTCCGGAGTTTTTGGCGCATCTGCCGCTAGGGCCTTTAGCGGTCCCGCGGCGGCTGCCCCCAGCGCGATTTGAGCTGAATTCTTGAAAAAACTGCGCCGGCTGGTATCCATCTTTCTTCTCCTGTCTAACAAGGTTTTTCCTGAAATATACACGCCGGCTGCCACTTTATATCACAATCTGCTGCTTTTCAACGTCAAATCGGGCCGTTTTCCCGCTGCGATACCCCAGCATTGCCATATGCAGCGCCATCTGTGCCCGGTACCCCAATTCCATCGGACTCCACGTCTCCTTCTTCCTCGACCGACAGCATTCGAAGAGATTCCGCCAGTGCTCGGCATTGTCTTCCGGTTTTTCAATCGGGAACGTCTGGGGGGGCCTGGCCCCTTTTTCCTGGATCGGAATAAACTGAATTTCTTTATTATTACGGTGAATCGTCAGCGCCCCGTCCCATC
>CAZOTP010000185.1:0-7023 GCA_964582655.1 uncultured Pirellulales bacterium
GTGATTTGTCTGTGCTGGAAGAGCCGGTCGGCGGAGCGGGCGTATCAGGTGTATGTGGACGGGGAGGCTGCCGGGGTGAGCACCGATCCGGCGCAGCGGATGATGCTGTTGCCTTACGATCCAAGGCATACAGCGCTGATCGAGATTGTGGGTGTGGAGTGGAACAAATCGGCGGAAGATTATTCTTCCAGGCTGAAGGAATTCTGCGGATCGGACGGCTGCCATGCGGTATTGACATGGCCTTGCATGGGGACGATTCCGGCAGGCAGCGCCGCAGAGATTTTCTGGGACGGCGGGTCGGGAGTGATGAACCGGGAAGAGGCCCTGTCGCGAATTCCCATCTGGACGAGCCCGCACGATCTGTGGGGATTCGGGATGGGGGAATTTGGCGAGGAGGATTTCGGGTGGAACGGGAGCGGGGCATGCGGATTCGGCGAGGGAGGCTTTGGGGCGGGGAATTTTGGATGGGACGCGAGGATGGTGCGGTTTACAAGCGAGCCACTGGGCCTGGGCCGGTATCAATTCGAGATACGGATTAGCGATGCCGGAGGACGGATTCAGGAGGAAGAGGCGGAGCGGTTTGCGATCGTTCTGGATCCCGTGCCGGATGAGCCGGGATTGAAAATGGAACGTTATGACAGCGAAAGCGATGTGCTGGAACTGCGAATTGTATAACAGGGATAAAAACCGAAAGGAGATATCGGTATGACGGAAGTATATCCACAGGATCAGGAGTTGTTGAATCTGGCAAGCGATGCGGAGACGGGGGTGGAGTATATCGAGACGGGCAGGGCGCCGTATTATCTGGAATTTCGGCGGCTGGTTCATCGGCTGCTGGCGGCGAGCCGGCGGGCGAACGATTTGCGGGTGTTTGACGAAGGAGGGCTGGAGACCGGCGTGAAGGCGGGGAACTTTGCCTGCGGGGGGAGCGTGCGGAGTTACGCGGGAAGCACGGGAAACACGCTGATGAACAATGCGGAGAATTATGTCTATCTGAACGGATCGGGCGTGCTGCAGATTACGACGGCGGGATATCCTCCGGTTGGGGAACATCATGTTCGCCTGGCGCGGGTGACGACCAGCGGCGGGGATATCGTGCAGATTCAGGACGACCGCGGGGTGCATCTTTTGACGGCGTTTGGTTTTCCGGTGGGGGAACGATCGCTGGTGAGCCACAGCAGCGCGGGGATTACCGGTGGGGGCGTCGCGGTGAAAGTGATCCAGCCTCTGTATTTGAAGGGTCTTTTGAACGGGAGCACGGTGGATCTGTTCGACGTGGAAGAGGGGGATTTGATTTTGGCGGTGAAACTGATCGTGAAGACGGCGGCGGGAGCGGCCTGTACGGTGAGCATCGGCACAGACGCGGGGGCCAATGGAATCGCGGACGATCCGGATTCTCTGTTGAAGTCCGGGGATGCGAATGCGACGGGGATCCAGGCGTCGGATACGCCGGGCGGGACTTATACCGGGGAGGATTTGCGGAGCGGGTCTTTTGCGGCGAAGGGAAACGGACACATCACGATTTCCAGCAGCAGCAATCAGATGCTGAGCGATTTTGAGGGACAGGCGGCGCTGTGGTATCTGCCTGGATAAGGAGAAGCCATGAGTACGATCCAGGAACTTATTCTGACAGAGATGAATCGGGATCCCGGCGCGGGTTTTGATTTTACCGTTTTACAAGCCTCGCTGAAGGCAGCGAACATCCAGACTTCTCGGACGGAAGTGGATAACCGGATTGGCGCGATTCGGCGGGAGCAGGCAGAGCTGGAGCGGCAGGGGCGTCTGGCGGAATTTCTGGCCCATTACGAGAAGGCCCTGCGAAGCGACTATCCGGGCGTGGAGGCGGAGTTCGGTTTGGACGGAGAATCCGGCAAGCCTCGCATGATTTTGTGGCTGGAAGGGAAATCCCAGGGGCATTCCATGATGGACGGCATTGTATTGGCCGAGGGAAAGGCGGCAGGCGTATGAGCGACATGGAGATATTCGGAAAAAAAGATACGGTGTGGTTTGTCAGCGGGAGCGGGATTTCGGCGCCCGGCGGTTGCACGCAGGCATGGTTTGAAGCGCAAAGCTCGCCTGCGGCGGCGATGGCGAAGCTTGTCGGGGCGGATGGGGCCGCGATCGCGACTGCCGGCGGGGCCAGCGTTTCGAGCCGGGGGTCGGGAGAATTCGCCGGACTTTTGCAGATTACAAAGAGTGGCGCATTCGTCGGCGCGGAAGCAGGAATGGTCGCATACTGCGATTTCAGCGGCACGTATGCGGATGGACGATACGAGATTCTGGAGGTTCTCGATTCCGGGACCCTTGTGATTGAGCTGGTGTACAGCACAAATGCACCAACAGTGAATGTGGTCATCGGCGGGGCATTTTCTTCGATACGAAATGCGGATCTGGCGACGACGGCAAGCCGGGGGGAGATTGTGATCGCGGGGGATTCGGCGGTGAGCAATGGGTCCGGCAAAGTGAGACTGAACGACGGGGCCGGCGCGGGGGGATTTCAGGGGCTGCAGGCCGGGGACTGGGTTCAGGTGGAATTCGAGAGCGGGTATGCCAACGGGTATTATAAGGTGATCGGCACAAATCCGTATTCCTGGAACTGGATCGATATCGATCTGGATTATTCCAGCGAACGATACGTGGAAGAGATTACGGGTCGAATCAGCCGGAACGTGACGATCTATACCCATACGGATGAACTCTTTGCCAGCCGGTGGGCGGTGGGAACGGGATGCGGGGATTATCGGCGGAATACCTGGAAGAAGTTTATCGGATTTTCGGCGGTTCCTGGCGACAGGGGGCAAGTTACGCTGAGCGGAGGCGGGGCGCTGGCGGATCATGTGGTGCATATCAGCAATCTGGATAATCTCCGGTTTGAGAATATAATCATCGCCAATAACACCGGAAATTACAAATACGGGGTGAATATCGAATCGAGCAGCGGGCATTCATATAACCTGGTATTTCGACATTGCACGGCTCATTCCTGTTATGACGGGTGGTTCGGGAATACGGGCAGCGGAGGCGCGGTGAGGGCGGCGCTGCTGGATTGCCAGGCGCATCACAACCGAGCGAGGGGATTCGATTTCTGGTATATTGCGGCGGGTCAGGTGAATCTGATCGGCTGCAGCAGTTACGAAAATTCTTTGTGCGGAGCGATCCTCTCCCACGGGGCGGCGTACAACTGCGCGTTTTACGACAACGGGCAATATGGAATTCTCGGGTATTACGGGATGCCTCTGTATGTTCATTGCGTTGCGGCGGGGAACGGCCGGGACGGGATTTTGAATTACGCCAACGAGGCGGCGGGGATGGTTCTGGTCAACACTATCGCGGCGCACAACGGGGAGTCTTACGCGGCGGTGAGCCTTGCGCCGGGCAAATCGGGAAGCTGGGGAGGGAGCGTGGCGGAGGCGTATAACTGTTTTTCCGGGGGCGCGGAGGGACTGGCGGCGGATGAAAGCACTCTGACATCGGATCCCCGGTTCCTGGATGGCAGCAACGCGGACTGGCGGCTTTCGGGCGGATCGGTTTGCCGGGACGCGGGGTTTCCGGACAGGCAGGGCGATGGAATCACGATGGGGCTTTTGTATCGTTCGCCGCGACCCGGCGGGATGCAGACGCTGGCGGGTTCGGCGATCACAGGAGGATTTTGAGATGCTGTATTATGTGTATTTCAGCGATTTGGGAGTACCGAAGGCGGGACTGACGCCTATGTGGCAGAGTCTTGCAACGGCGGAAACGGGAGCGAATAAAATGAGCACAGTCCCGACGATTGACGAGATTGGCGGAGGGTGGTACCGGTTTGCGATGACGTTCGGGTCTGCTCCGTGGGATGTGATGACGGAGGATCTGGTTGGAGTGATTGACGGCGGGGACGAACTGGGGGATGCGGACCGATACAAGGCGGTGTGCATCAGTCTGCGGGGGCTGGGTCTGGCGGCGCTGGTGCATCGGGGAGAGTATAACAAAATCGAGGGAACGCTGCAGGTGTTTGCAACGGACGGGCAGAGCGGGGAATTGAAGCTGGCGATGACGGAGACCAGCGCGGTGCAGAATCGGGAACCGGGAGCGGGACAGTAATGGATAATCGATTTGGGACATTTCTGCAATACGGGCAATTCGGCAGCGGCCGCCTGCTGGAGCAGGGACTGCTCTGGGGGCAGTTCTGGACAAGACGGAGGGGGTGTTATCTTTTGTTTGGGGGGGAAGGCGCGGCGGCGAACATTGATTATGATCGGATCGTCGGGACGTCATCGGTAAAAGGGGTGTTTGCAGCGCCGCGGTTTTCACCGCGCGAGGCGGGAACGAATTACTATTACGCGATCCGGCGTGTGAGTGAAACCGGCAAATCGGAGCGAAACACATCGGCGGTCGTGTGTTTGTCGCTGGATGCGAACGGTCGGCGGCGGGAAGCGAGGCCAAACGCGATTGTCGGGCTTCGGGGGCGTCAAATCGCGGAACGGCGTGTGGAATTGATCTGGCGGTACAATCCGCTGGGGCAGGAGGTGTGCTGCGAGCGATTTTTGATCTATCCAGATCACGGAAACGGGGCCGTTGATTACAGCGAGGCTGCTGCCGAAGTAAGATCCAGCGGAGGGATCCATTACCGCTGTGAGTTGGAGACGGAATCCGCGGGATGTTATCGGTTTGGCATGTGTGCTGTCAGTCCAAGCAATCAAAAGGGTGACCTGTCCGAAATTTCCATCGAGATCCGGGGCGGGTATCCGAAGCCGCCGGATAGTGTGACGATTCAATCCGGTTTATAAGCGATGAATTCGGAACGTTTATGCTCAAGGCCGCCTGCAGAAAGGGAGAATATGAGCCATTACGGACTTACGCATCAATATCGTCATCCCATGGAACACAGCGTCCAGGCGTTGCCTTTGATGGTGGAGCTTGACGGGATGCCTGCACCAAATCTGGAGGTTGTGGAAATTGTCAGGCAGGCGGGTTCTGTGCTGAATTGTGCGCGATTTCAAATCCAGCCGGAGCCGGGTGGATCGAAGGGTCGATGGGAGGAGTTGACACGAGCCGTGGAACCGGGTCAGTCGGTAACGGTCCGGCTGCCTCTGGCAGCAGGATTGACGGAGTATGGACTTGCGGGATGGCCTTTGTTTCGGGGTGTGATCTGCCGCGGGCGTGCAAACCTCCGCGGGGCGCTGGAGAGGGCGGAGGTGGAGGCCTGCGATGAACTTGTCTATCGGGATCGGCGGATCCTAAACGGGATTCGGATTTGCGGGGACGATCACGCGATGGTTTGGGAGGAGGGTGCGGAGGCGGTATTCAATCCGGATGGAACCGGGAATCGCAGCGAAGTGAAGATTCAGAGGAACGCTCAGGAGTATTATATTTTTGAGCAGGATATGGAGCATGCCGAAATCTGGCGGTATGAGGATGCGATTGAGTATCTTGCGGAGGAGTACCTGGGGCGAGGCGTTCTGGGCCGGGGAGCCAAGGCATCGATTCGGAACTATTCGGCGCATGCCATTCCCCGCGATGTGAGCGTTACGGGACTGACGGCTCTGGAGGCGATGGATCGGCTGTGCGAAGAGGCGGGACTGGTTTTCGCGAAGGATTATGTGCCCGGCGCGGGGGAACTGATTATCGAAGCGATTCGGTTTTGCGGCAAGGGGTGCGGGAGGCGGCTGCGATGGCGGCATCAGAAGGCGGGGGAATCGCTGGATTTTCGCCGGACGAATCTGGCGGAATGTACGGTGGAAACCAAGGGAATCGTGCCGGAAGACGGCCAAGAGATACGCTGGCGGGAATCGGGGCGGATGGATTTGACGGGCGAGGCGGTAATTCCCTGGCTGGCGGCGGAGATTCTGCCCGGCGATGTGATCGGGGAGGTGGAAGGACGCGGACTGTCGATGGAGGAGGTGCGGCGGAGGCGCGGGAGTCTGCCCCAGGTGAAGAGGGTGATTCTCCGGCCGGGGCGATGGGAAACGGTTATTCAGTTTGGAGAATGACGTATTTTCGTTGGAAGGGCAAGACGTTTTACGCGACAGGGAGAACGGATATGGAAACGGTACGAACTGAGCAGGCGGCGGGAAGTTTGGACATGGGAAGCCAGTCAAGAAGCTGGCAGTTTCGGAGGGAGATTACGCTGGGGGCGGTGGTGCAGCTGATTGTGCTGGCGGGGATGGTGATTGCCGGCTGGAGCAATCTGCAGAAGGAGCTGGCGCTGATCCGGCGGGAATTGACGCTGCTATCGGAGCGGAGCATTCAGATTCAGCAGCACATGGAGAAGCTGGATACCCAATGCCGGGAGCAGGAGTACCGGATTCGGATGATCGAGAAGGCAAATCCAAAAGGATAAGGGATGCATGACAAATCATTTTACCCGGAAAGGAAGGAACGCATGAAAATCAGAATGAGGGTGTGGAGTGTCGGGATTGTGGTATTCGCGGGACTGGCGGGCGGATGTGAAAGCCTGCGGTTTGCGCCGGCGGAGACGGAAAAGCAGAACGCGTATCTGCACTACAAGACGACGGCGGCGGTTTCGGCGGGCGTGAAACAGGAGAATGCAACGGAACCGCTGCGGGATTTGTCCGACCAGGCGGTGCGGCAGAGCGAAGCGATCCTGGCGTATTACGGGATGCCAGAGGAACTGCCCGCGACGCAGACCCAGGAGCAACTGCTGAGCGAAGAAAACCGGGCGATTACGGAGCAGGCGAAATTATCCGGGCGGGAGAGACCTGATCCGTGGGACGTGGCGGATCATCTGCTGGAACTGGGGATCGCGGCGGCAGGGGTGATCGGAGGCGTGTATGGAACTCGGGCGATGAACGCCTTGCAGCTGGCCAGACAAAAGGGCCAGGCGCTGCGGGAGATTGTACGGGGAAATGAGCTGTTCAAAGAGCGGCATCCGGAATCGGCCGCGGCGCTGAAGCAATCGCAGGGCGGACAAAGCGCGGACACGCGGAAACTGGTGGCGGAATTAAAATCCTAGCCCGCATTTCTCACCATCTTTTTGTTTGGCGCGGCTATCTTGTCCGGCGGCGTCGTTCGGCGGAGCTATCC
>CAZOTP010000186.1:0-7015 GCA_964582655.1 uncultured Pirellulales bacterium
TTTTGGTCTAGATTTTGGGGAGGGGTATATATATTCGTCATGAATGGATGAGTAGAAATGGCCAAACGAGAGAAAAGGAATTGTTTAAGAAAATTAAAGCTGGAATTCCTAGTAATCCAAAAGCAATTGAATATATCGAAAACCTTCGTGAATCAGCTAGTATATATGATGCTATACGAAACCCAGACCATGACATTTGGATATCATGTGGTTCCAAGTGTCAGAATTTACTAAAAGAAATATCTATATTAGGCCCGGTTCAATGCTATCCATTAATTTTATCTACTTATCTGTCAAAGCGTAAAGAATTGGCCACAGTATTAAATTGGATAGTAAGCCTTACTGTTCGTTATAGTATTATATGCGCTAAAGGGACAGGCAACTTGGAAACTGCATATGCAAAAGCTGGCAGCACAATGCGCAAAGAAACGGCAAAAATAAAAGATGTCAAAGAAATTCTGCAAACAATATGGCCAGATGATGAGGAATTTAAAAGCGTATTTAAAATTAAAACACTTACAACTCCGCGTATTATAAAATATCTCCTTAGTAAAATTGAGATATCACTTATTGGGGATGATAGCGTAATACCAAATCCTGAAACTATATCTGTTGAACATATATTACCAAAGAGCCCTTGTGATAAATGGCCATCAAAAATGCAGAGCGAACAGTTTCTAGATGAACATCTTAACAAAATTGGAAACTTGACAATATTAACAGAGCCGATGAACAGAATGTGTGAAAGTAGAGAATTTGCACACAAAAAATCTTTCTATAAGGATTCAAAATATAAAATCACTCAGGAATTATGCTCGATATCTAGTTGGACGGAAGACGAAATAGCAAAACGTCAAGCTAGTTTGGCGGAAGTTGCTGCTCGCACATGGATAATCTAGAAGCATATTTCACGGAAAGATTTTTTTCCAAGAATGGCAGTAGGGGGTGGAGTTTTTGTGGGTGTAGTAGTCCTGGTGGTAGGTTTCGGCAGGGTAGAATGTCGTTGCGGGGAGGATTTGAGTTTTCACTTCATAGCCCATCGATTTCAGGATTTTCACCAGGTTTACGGCGGTTTGTTTCTGCGCATCGTTGAGATAAAAAATCGCGGAGCGGTACTGGGTTCCCACATCGGGTCCCTGACGGTTGAGCTGGGTAAAGTCGTGGATTTCGAAGAAGAGTTTGGCGAGTTTTTCGAAGGAGGTCTGTTTGGGATCAAAAATAACTTCCACGGTTTCGGCGTGGCCCGTGGTGTCGGAGCAGACTTGTTTGTAGGTGGGATTTTTCACGGTTCCGCCGGTGTAGCCTGACGTGGCTTTCAGCACGCCGGGGGCTTTCTGGAGATGATATTCGACGCCCCAGAAGCAGCCCGCGGCGAAGAGGGCGCGTTCGGTGGATGAGGAAGCAGACTGACCTGCCGGAACAAATTCCATGGAGATGGAATTGACGCAATGGCGGGTGTTTTTGTCGGTGTAGCCTTCGCCCAGAAACACATGGCCAAGATGTGCCCCGCAGTTGGCGCAGAGGATTTCGGTTCGCTGGCCATCGGATTCGGGTTTACGAATCACGGCGCCGGGGATTTCATCGTCGAAGCTTGGCCATCCGCAGTCAGATTTGAATTTATCTTCGGAGCGGTACAAAGGCGCTGAGCATCGCTTGCAGATGTAGGTGCCCGGTTCGGAAAAGTCTGTATATTTTCCGGTGAAGGGCCGTTCAGTGCCCTTGTGGACGATCACGTATTCTTCTTCGGGGGTGAGTTTTTTGTACATGGATTCATCCTTTGTGTAAAACGAGATGGAATCGACAAGCAGGTCGGGTTTGAACTCCTCCTTGAATGCGACGACGGCGATGCTTTTGAGTGTTTCGAGATTCAGCGGTTTTTTCAACTGGTAGGGTGTGAAGTCGGCAAAGGGAATTTTGATTTCCTGCCAGGAGCTGTCGGTGGAGAACCGGCCTTGATAGAACTGCCAGGGCAGCCAGGTGTCTTTGGTGCGGAGATGGATAAAATAATCGTGGCCGTCGCCTTTGACGAGCAGTTTCACGCCCGCGAACTCCTGGGCGTCGAACGTTTTTTCTTTGGGGTCCAGAAAAAGCCTCGCCTGGATGAAGCCGCCATTATTATTGAGAGATACATCCCCCGTCATTCTCAGGCAGGACCGTTCTTCCCGCTGACCGATTTCAATGGCTCCTTTGGATTTTCCGCCCATGACCCGGTCGGAGATAAACTGCCAATTGGTATTGAAACCGGCCGATTTTTCAGACTGGGAAAAGTCGTCGATCAGCAGATCCTTGGATTCCGTAACTGCTTCTGCCGCAAGAACATGGGAAGCTTCTCCCGGAACGTGCGGACGGAGCAACAGGATTCCCAGCACCCCGTAAAGTATCAAAATAGTATATAGAGTTTTCATAGTCTGCTCCTGCTTATGCTTATTACATTATAGGCACAGAATGGAGTTGGGGAGTAAATCAGCCTGCTGTGAGGCAGGGCCAGGGTTGGGAACACTTGCTTGCCGGGTTGAATTATTTGCCCCAGAGCCAATCCTGGACGAAGAGTTGCAGATCCAGAATGTCAATGGTGCCGTCAGGATTGAGATCGGCGCCGCTGCAATTATTGGGCGGGGTGCATCCGGATTCCAGCCACCACCAGGCGAATTGGTTGAAGTCAACCAGATTGACGATGCCATCGCCGCTCAGATCGCTTTCGGGCGGGACCGGCGGAGTTCCCCAGACTACCTTGGTCATCTGCAGGGGGACAATGCCTTCCACGGATTTGCCGGAGCCATCAAGCCCGTGATTGTGATGCCAGAGATTCCAGATGATATTTCCCCACGGTTTAAGCTTGGCGAAGAAGGGATCGGTCTGCACAATATAGGCGTTCAATTCGCCGGAGGGAGTGGGGGAGGAAAGCGTAGTTCCCACGCCGTTGATTTCATCGCGGAGGAATTCCACATATTCGCGGGAAGTCCCCTGATAATAAAGGGTGATTTCGAGATATTCCACACCCGCGGGGAGTGTAAGGGAAATATCGTCATAACCTCCGGCGTACTCCGCGGCGGTGAAATAGTCGGGGGCATCGGCGCCGTGCCAGACAGGAGTGCTGATCCGATCGGGAGCGGCGCTGATGTTGAATCCGCGGGGCGGGATGCGATTGTCTTTGTACCGGCCGGTGGCGAGCACAAAGTGGAAGGTTTCGTTTTCGTTTGTCAGATCGCTTTTGGGGTGCACTTCATACACCAGCTCGTCGAGATAATGTTCATTGACTGCCAGTGCAGGCGAGCTTGCGGAGTGAGGCAGGCCTTTGAGGGTTCCGACATCCCCGGCGTAGGGATTGGCGTGATAGACCAGGCTGCCCCGAGACCAGGCTTTGATATTCAGGAACATGCGCCGGCCTTCCGGGAACCCGGATATGAGTTTATGGGCCGTGTTGTTTTGCAGCTTGAAATTCAAAAGCCCGGTTTGGGGGGAAAAGCTCAGATCCTTGATGGATGCGGCGATGTGAAGCTGGTCTTTGGCCCGGTTTGCGCCGTTGAGAAGGAGCTGTCCGTTGTTCACCGGCGTTTCGCCGGCGGCCAGATTCAAAGTGATCAGTGTAGGAGACTGGTTCAGAAGCTGGGCGTTGACCGGATCATAGACCGAAACCGTCGGATCAAGACTGGCGAGAATATAGGAAATCCAAGCATTGCCGCCGGTCATGTCATGTTTGGGTTTTCCGGAATTGGGATGTTCGGTGCTTTGATCGGGCCGCAGCGGAACACCGGCTTTATTGCAGCCGTAGCCGACGATATCCATCATGTGGCAATCCTGGCATTTTGCCGCCCAGGTGATGCCTCCGCTGAGCTGCTGGAATTCCGCAGTGGTGGCGGCTCCGCCCTGCTGGCCGTACTGGGAGAGCATGAATTCGGAAAACGTGCGCTCCACATGGAAAAACCGTCCGGCGGAATACTGCTCGCTGATGAGATCGCCCGCCGCGCCGGACTGATCGGGAAGGCCGGATAATCCCAGGTTTGCCAGCGCGGGATTGGATACATCGTGGCAGGTCGCGCAAAAGTATTTGGATTTATGAAAACGGCTGTAGAACATCTGATGCTTGGCGTTGGCGTCGGCGAAGCTGGCCCGTTTGGCAGAATTCCCTGAAACAAAATACTGCCCCGAGGTGCTTTCCTGATATGTCGAATAGAGGGGGATATTGAACTTGCTGTAAAAATTCTGACCGGAAAACAGCTTTAGAGTGGGAGATTCTGTGAGGTCTTGGTTGTACGTTTTCAACGCTTCCGTCTGAGACAGCGTGCCGCTTCCGGGACCGGTGTTGCCCGCCTCGTCCCAGTAGCCGGACCAGTCATTGGATTCCCGCTGGCCTGCATACGTGGTTTCAAAGAAGGGATCCTTCATTGTGTGGCAAAAATCGCAATGAATGGCATCATAGTCACTTCCTGTCATGAGCGAGGCATTGGTCGGATCGGATCGGCCTTCCAGCCAGCCCTGGGGGAAATGACATCGCAGGCAAAGATCGCCGGCGTTGGGATTTCCCAACGCCCAGACCGAATCCTGCAAAGAGACGGTAAAACAGGCCCAGAAAATGGGATCCCGTGCCGCCTGGGCCATCATGGAACCTTTCCAGTCAAACCCGATATGAACCGGTTTGGCCAGGTCGGCATGGCAGTTCAGGCAGCGGTTGGGGGCTTCCAGTGCAACCTGGTTAGGTTGGGTTCCCGGCATAAAGACAAGGCTGTCCTGCACGACGGGAAGAGAAGTCCATGCATAAATGCCGCAGGCACAAAAGACACACACGAGAAAAATGAAAAGGACCGGGAATTTCATATTCGTATTCTCCTGCCGGAGCGACATAAAACTGGATAGACCAACAGAATTAATAAAATTATAGTATTTTGGCCAACCCGAGTCAATTTTTTGTGTCAGAACAAGTTTGGGCGTGCCAAAAAATGGCGTATTGCTATAATCCCTTTGGTTCATATAAACTTGAATTTTCAGTTAGGAGAAAACGAATGAAAAGACAGCAAGTTCTTTTATCAGCGGCATTTCTGTTTTTAACAAGCGTTTGTGTTTTGCAGGCTGTTGCGGAAACGAAGCATTCTTATAATGGTCCATATCAAGGGGAGTATTTGAATCAGGTGGCGTTTCCTCTGGGTGGGATTGGCGCGGGGATGGTGTGTCTGGAGGGGACGGGAGCGATTTCACATGTATCGGTGCGGGGGAATCTGGAATTGACCAACGAGCCATGCCTGTTCGGCGCGATTTGCGTAAAGGGATCGGAAGGCAATGTGGCGAGGGTCTTGGAAGGCCCTGTGCCGACATGGAAATATTACGGCATCGACGGAGCTGGCTGCGGCTCCGTGGGTAAGACATATGGGTTGCCTCGCTTCGCGGAAGCCGAATTTCTTGCGCGGTTTCCCTTCGGAATTGTCAAACTCAAAGATGCAAAGGTTCCGCTGGATGTGGAACTGACCGGCTGGAGTCCGTTTATTCCCGGCGATGCCGACAATTCCAGTCTGCCGGCGGCGGGATTGGAGTACCGGTTTATCAACAGCAGCGGCAAGAAGCAGGAGATGGTGTTTTCCTGGCACAGCGAGAATTTTCTGGTACGGGGCAAAGGAAACCGTATCCAGGCGATGGAAAACGGGTTTGTTCTATATCAGCCGCAAACGAACACCCCGGTGGATGAGGCGGCGATGGCGATGTTTGTTCTGGATGAGCCGGCGGTCGTGGATCATAAATGGATTCGACATCGTTCCCAGTTTGACCGATTGACCCTCGCATGGCAAAGTGTGGAGCAGGGAAGGACGGTCTCCAGCCCGGAACGCTCCGGCAGCGAGGGGGCGTCGCTGTATGTGCCTTTCGTTCTGGAACCGGGGCAGGAAAAGGTGATTCGCATTCTGCTGGCGTGGTATGCGCCTTTTACGGGGCTTTATCAAGGGCAAGCGGATGACAACCCGACCGTGGACATACGGCCCTATGCAACCGCCGATGGGACAACGGTGAATTTGACGGGTTATGTTCCCTGGTACGCCGGGCGATTTAAGGATGTATTTGAAACCGCACACTACTGGAAAGAGCAGTATGAGGATCTCCGCGGGAAAAGCTTGAAATTTAGGGATGTGTTTTATGCGATGACGCTGCCTGCCGAAGCGGTGGAAGCGGTGGCCGCGAATCTGACTATTTTGAAAACGCCCACGGTGCTGCGGCAAACGGACGGCAGACTCTGGTGCTGGGAAGGACTCTGCGACAAACACGGATGCTGCGAGGGAAGCTGTACCCATGTGTGGAATTACAATCAGGCGATTGCCCATCTGTTTCCGGAGCTGGAAAGAAGTCTGCGGCATACGGAATTTAATGAACTGCTTCACAAGGACGGCAGTCAGGCGTTTCGGGTAAATCTGCCTATCCGGCCCGGCGGGGCAAGTTTTAAATATCCCATCGACGGACAGCTTGGCGGCATTATGAAAATGTACCGGCAGTGGCGAATCAGCGGCGATACGGCGTGGCTGAGAGACTACTGGCCCCGGGTTCGTCTGAGTCTGGATTTTGTGATCCGCAATTTTGATCCGCGCGGGAAAGGCCTGCCCGAAGAAGAGCACCACAATACCTACGATATCGAATTTTATGGGCCTAACGGCTACAGCGGCAGCTATTACGTTGGTGCGCTGGCGGCGGCCATCCGCATGGGGGAAGCCCTGAACGAGGATGTGGAAACTTACCGGCAGCTATTGGCCAAGGCGCGGAATCGAATTGAAAACGAGCTCTTCAACGGCGAATATTTCATTCAGAATATCATGAAGGACGGGCTTCAGGAGAATTTTAAGCCTCTGAAAATCGGCGACTGCGGGGAAGATGCCCGCCGAATCATCGAACAGATCAACGAGCAGGGGCCGGTGTATCAATATGGCACGGGGTGTCTGTCGGATGGGATCATCGGGCTATGGATGGCTCGTATGTGCGGATTGGAGGGGGAACTCCTCAATCCATCGATGGTGAAAAGCCATCTTCAATCTGTATATCGCTA
>CAZOTP010000187.1:0-7006 GCA_964582655.1 uncultured Pirellulales bacterium
AGCGGCGGAATGGGCGGCGGTCGCAGCGGCGGAGGCGGCGGAATGGGCGGCGGAATGGGCGGATCTACGGATATTTACACCCGGATCGACGATTTGATTTACCTGATCCAGGGCGCTGTCGGCTGGGACAACTGGGAAGGGGAAGATGAACTTCAGCAAGCCAAGGGAACGATAGAAGTATTCCAGAGCAACAGTCTGGTCGTGAAGCAGACGCAGAAGAATCACCGCGTTATCACGAATCTGCTCAAAGAGCTTCGCAAGACGCTGGGCGAGCAGGTTTCCATCGAAGTCCGGGTTCTTCTGATCAGCACGGATTTCCTGGAAGACATCGGATTTGACGTGGACTTTTTCCTGAACATGGAAGAGGCGGGGTATGATCGGACGGGAACGATCAACAACGTATATGGAAGCCAGGTGTTGTCCCAGCGGGCGAATCCGGGATGGGCGAACCGCACGACGCCTATCACGGTGCAGCAACGATCCGCAGAATGGACCACGCCCACCGATTTTGCCGGCGGCGGAGTGCCTTCGGCGTTCCAGATGACCGGATCGTTCCTGGACAACATTCAGGTGGATTTCCTGATTCGGGCGACGCAGGCGCACCAGCGGAACAAGTCGCTGACCGCGCCGCATGTCACGGTGTTCAACGGCGAAGAAACCATCGTGAGCTTCAACCGGGTTCAGTCGTATGTCGCGAGCCTGGAAGCGGTGACGGACAACCGGGTCGGTTTGTATAATCCCGTTCCGGACCAGGCTCCGACCGGTATGACGCTGTTTATCGCCCCGACGATTTCCGCGGACAAACGGTATGTGAATTTGAACCTGGAAGTGCTGCAAACCCGCGTCCGGCAGATTACCTCGTTTGAGTTCAATACGGCCGGTACGGGGACGGAGACGACCGCCGGCGCCGATGAAACGCTCGAGACGACCGGTTCGACGGCATCGACGGGCCGGATTCAGCAGCCGGACTATGACGAGAATTCGATTCAGACGCACGTGGCGGTGCCGGACGGCGGGACGCTGCTGCTGGGCGGGCAAAAGGTGACCGAAGAAATCGAAAAAGAGATCGGCGTGCCGGGTTTGAGCAAACTGCCCATCATCAACCGGCTGTTCACCAACAAGTCCAAGGTCACGGACGAGAGCGTGCTTCTGGTTCTGGTCAAGCCGCGGATTATCCTGCCGAACGAAGAGGAGGAAATGCGGTTTGGCAATGTCAGCACCAGCACGGCGGTCACGGAGCCCGTGAAAGAACCGTAATCCTTTTTGCGTATCAGAATGTTTGAAAGCCTTCCGAAGAAAACCTTCGGGAGGCTTTTTTATTTGACGGTATAGAGGGGGCTGGGTTCGTAGCGAGGGGCGAAGGAGACGGGAAGGGAATCGGGGAGGATGGCTCTGGCGGCGCGGAGGGCAAGGGAGGGCTGGTTGTTATGCTCGCTGAGGTGGGAGAGGATGAGGAATTGGAGGTTTGGATTGACGTCGCGGACGAGCTTTGAAGCTTCCTCGTTGGAGAGGTGGCCGCGGTCGCCCCGGATGCGGTTTTTCAGCCAGAGGGGATACGGTCCGTTTTCGAGCATGTCGGGATCGTAGTTGCTCTCGAGATAAAGGGCGGAGAGATTTTGAATGGCGGATTCGAGCCGGGCGAAGCGATGGCCCAGGTCGGTGAAAATGCCGAGGGATTTGTTCTGATGTTCGATGATGAAGGCGACGCCATCGGCGCCGTCGTGGGGGGTGGGAATCGTATGAACGGCGGTTTGGCCGAACCTAAGGGTATGTCCGGGCTGAAAATAGTTGACGTTCCGGAGGGCGCCGAGGTTTTGGCAGGCGCGGAAGGTTTTGGGCGTGATGTAGAGGGGGATATTGAATTTTCTCTGGAAGACGCCGGCGGAACTGACATGATCGGAGTGGTCGTGGCTGATGATGAGGGCGTGGACATCGGCGATATTCCGCTGCCGGGCGGCGAGGCGCTGCTGGGCGGTGATTCCGGAGATGCCGGCGTCGAAGAGGAGGCGGGCATCGGGGGTTTCGACGTAGATGCAGTTCCCGTTGGAGCCGCTTTGCAGGGAGCAGGTGAGCATGGAGATTATTTTCCGGTTTCGATTTTTTTCATAATGTCTTCGGGGATGTCGAAGTTGGCAAAGACATTCTGGATATCCTCATGATCTTCGAGCATTTCCATCAGGTCGAGGATTTTCCGGGCGGATTCCTCGTCGAGGGAAACGTAGGTGGAAGGAATATGGGCGATTTCGGCGAGGGTGGTTTGGATGGATTTCTGCTGGAGGATCGTTTTGATCTGGGGGAAGGCTTCGACGGAGCAGGTGATTTCGTAGCGGTCGCCCAGATTCTGAAAATCGTCGGCGCCGGCGTCGAGGGCGAGGGTCATGAGGGAATCTTCATCGGCCTGATCGAGGGGGATGGAAAAGATTCCCTTTTTGGCGAACATCCAGGCGACGCAGTTGGAGGCCCCGAGGGAGCCGCCTTTTTTTTCAAAGATGTTGCGGATTTCTCCGGCGGTGCGGTTGCGATTGTCGGTGAGCGATTCGCACATGATGGCGACGCCATGCGGGCCGTAGCCCTCGTAGAGAACTTCGGTGAAGGTTTCGCTGGCCAGCTCGCCGGTGCCTTTTTTGATGGATTTTTCGATGGTGTCCTTCGGCATGTTGGCTTCTTTGGCTTTGTCGATGGCATAGCGGAGGCTGAGATTGGCGGCGGGATCTCCCCCGCCATGCTTGGCGGCGACGATGATGTTTCGCGCCAGCTTGCTCCAGTGTTTTCCGCGTTTGGCGTCGTTGGCGGCTTTTTTGTGTTTAATTCCAGCCCAGTGTGAATGTCCGGACATAGGATTCTCCGAAAAGTATTTGAACAAACCAGACGATGATATTGGAACTACTTCGCTTCACTCCAAAGAGCCGCGACGGCGACGGCGCTACCGGCGTCGAGGTCGCGGAGTTTTGTTTGAATCCGTACGGCGTTTTTTTCCAGATGGGGTTCGGCGGGAAGCCGTTTTTTGAGGTCCCGCTCGGCCAGAGACCAGTAGATGCGCGCTTCGGCGGATTTTCCGAGTCGGTAGAGGACGTCCCCGAGATGGTCCCAGATTTCAAAGTCGGTTTTGATCATTCGGGCGGCGGCCTGGTAGAGATACTGCAGGGCGGCATCGAAGTCGCCCTGTTTATAACAGAGCCATCCCATGCTGTCGATCGTGGAAGCGGACTGGGGATCGATCCGGAGGGCTTTTTCCAGAAGCGGCCTGGCGCGGTCGGTCTGAACGGTGTTTTCGGTGAGGATGTAGCCGAGATTGTTGCAGATGACGGGGTTGTCGGGCGATTTTTCGAGGAGTTTTTCCAGTTCGGCGACGGCCTGATCGACCCGGCCCAGCCGTTCGAGAAGGACGGTATAGCGCAGACGGAGCTCGAGTTCCTCGGGAGTTTCGTCGAGAAGCTGTTTGAGCCGTTCGGCGGCTTTTTCGGTCTGGCCGCAGGAGGTGAGGACTTCGATCTTGATTTTTTCGATATCGGGGATTTTTTTGCCCTGGGTGAATTCCTCCAGGCGCGCGAGGGCGGCGGAATCATTTTTCCGGAGGATGTCGAGCTTGAGGCGCGCTTCGAGCCAGTCGGCGGACTGATTTTGTTCGAGGGTTTTCTGGGACAGGAGGGACTCGGCCTGATCATACCGGCCGGCGGAGAGGAGCAGGTCGAGAATTTGGATCTGGACGGATTCCTCATGGGAGGCGTTGTAGCGGTCCTGGAGGATCCGGATGGCGTCATCGAAGCGGTCGGCCTGCTGGAGGACGAGAAGATGGACGCGGCGGGTGAGATCGTCGTCGGGTCTTTTCCGCCAAGCCTGGGCGGAAAGCTCCACGGCCTGATCGGGGAGATTCTGCTGGAGAAGCGTCTGACAGGTTTCCAGGAGGAAGAGGGAATTGTCGGGATCGAGCTGGAGGAGCTGCTGGAGGAGGTCGCGGTTCAAATCGTAAAGGAGGCGGATGCGGAGGGTTTTAATCAGGTAGAAGAGGCTCTGGGATTTGTCGAATTTGTGGATGTTGTAATACTCGACGGCCGCGGCGAGGGCGTCGGGATACTGCCGATTTTCGGTGAGGACCCACAGAAGGTTCTCCTGCACGGTGCGGTCGATGAGGGGGAAGGAGTCGTCGGAGGGATTTTCCCGCCGTGCGGTCTGGAGGAGAGTTTTCCAGTTCTGGAACACGGGGACGGCCTGATCGTAATGTCGGGTGATCAGGGTCAGCAAAAGCAGTTCGTTCTGGAGGAAATTGATGGTTTTCGGTTTTTGGAACGAATCCTGCCGGGACTCGGCCAGGAGCACAGAGAAGGCCTGCTCGCACTGATTGCCGCGGCGGAGGGAAACAACCCAATCCAGGAGTCGTTTGGGATCCTGGGGATCGAGGTCGTAGAGTTTTTTTCGCTGGACGGCGGCGGAATCAAACTGGGATTGTTTTTCGTCCAGTTCGGCCAACAAATCGAGGAGGTCGGGATCGTCGGGGAGACTGGGCAGGATGTTCTGAAGAACGGTTCTGGCCTGATCAATCTCGTTTCGGGCGGCGAGCAGTTCGCTGAGGAGGAGGTGCAGGGGTCTGGAGGCGGGATATTTGCCGGTCAGCTCGCGGAGGGAATCCAAGATCTTCTGCCATGCGGGGGATTGGTCCGGAGGATAGGGCAGGGAGTCGGGGCGGTCCTGTCGAAGCTGCTGGATCCATCGGGCGAACATATCGCGGGTGCGGCGTTCCGCCGTCTGGCGGAAAGAGTCGGGGATGTTTTTCTGATTGCTCCAGGAGGCATAGAGGATAAAAATCTGATGGCAGATTTCGGGCTGATCGGGCCAGTTGTCGAGGGCGTGGAGGAAGATTTGTTCGGCGTTCTGGAAGCTGTTCTGGAGATAGAGGACCTCGCCGAGCGCCAGCCAGGCGTCAAGGTTTTCGGGCTGGAAGTCGATGACGGACTGGTAATATTTCTGGGCCAGGCGGTAATCCTGGACGGCCTGGGCAGTTTGGGCGGCGAACCAGAGAAGTTTGGGATCTTTTTGCAGATCGTCCTGATGCTGCTGAAGGATTTGCTGGGCGGACGCGTAATTTTTTTGTTTCAGGAGAAGATCAAGGAGATGGAAGAGGGGATAATGAAGATTTTCATTCTGCCGGAGAGCGTCGCGGTAGGCGGATTCGGCCAGAAGAGGGAACCCGGACTGCTGGGCGAGATAGGCCATGAGAAAAGAAGCGCCGGCGGAGTCGGCCAGGGCGGGATTCTGCCGCCAGAGCGGGATCTGGGTATCGAGGTTCTGAATCTGGGGAGCGGCGGGATCGAGCTGATCGAGGATGTCCTCGACGGAATCGGGATCCAGCCGGAGAACCTGATCATAGCTGCGAATCATTTCGGGCCAGTTTTTTTGGGTGGTGTGGATCTGGGCGAGCTGCCAGTAGAGTTCCTTTTTTTTGCCGGACTCTTTCTCGGAATCGAGCGCCTGTTCGAGAATGAGCCGGGCCGGATCGAATTGCTGCGCAAGGGTGAGGCCATAGGCGTAGAGAGAGTCGGAAAGAAGACGGTTGCCATTTTTATCCGGTGCATTCCAGCGGGCCAGAAGGGCCGGGACATCGAGGTGCTTGGCGAGTTTTTCGGATGCGGCGTAGAAATACTGGATAGCCTGATCAGGCTGGAGGTCGGCAGCAATGAGGTACTGGGTGACGGCGGAAATCTGATTGAATCGGACGGTGAGGGGGATTCGCTGCTGGGCGAGCGACATGATGAAAAGCTGGGTGAGATTGACATCGGTGCGAAGGGTGGTCTGGGCCTGCTGGACGGTTTCGACGGCCTGTCGGACGTTTCCGATTCGCAGATAGAGGTTGGCCAGGGTGAGGACGGGCAGATGAAGCTGTCGGAGGAGCTGGCTCATGAGGGGATTGGTCTGGGCGTAGGTGATCTGATGCTGGAAGAGAAGGAGGGCAATTTGATATTGTTCGGCGGCGGCAGCGGTGTAATTCATCTGGGCGAGGGCGGAGCCAAACTGGAGTCGAATGACCGGGGTAAGCGGATTGTCGGGCTGAGCGAGGGGGGATTCGAGAGCCTTTTTAAAGGCGTACGCGGCGGCGGGAAACTGTTCCTGATTCTGTCGGACGATGCCCATGATTTGCCAGGGCGCCGGGAGAGCGGGATCAATTTTGGCGGCCTGGAGGGCGGCCTGATCGGCGGGAGCGGTTTTTCCACCGGAGTAAATAATCTGGGCCATGAGCTGATAGAGGATTGCGCTCTGGGGATCGGCGGCGACGGCAAGGGTAATCTGCTTGAGGGCAAGATCCATCTGGTTTTTCTGGAAATAATACCGGGCGGCGAGATAGGCCTTGGCAGCTTTGTCGCGGGAAGGCGTGATGTCCTCGGAAGGCGAGGATTCCGTGGAATCGAGGGGAATTTCTTCGAGGGGGATATCCCGGAGCGAGGTGAGCATGCGTGCGATATCGTCGTCGGTGAGGGAGTCATCAAGCTGCTGAGGCGGGACGGCGGCGTAGAAGTCAGAGATGGCGGGACGGGAAATCTGCGGAACTTCGGCGGGGGCTTCTTCGGAAGAAGGGGAAAGCGATTTTTTATGCGGGGCGCAACCGGGAAGGAGGGTGAGGAGAAGACACGCCAGGAGGAGGACACTGTATTTATATGATTTCACGTTCAATAATTTCCCAGGTCAACCACGACGCCCTCGGGTGAAACGTAATCCACATTGCAGAGGGTATCGCAGAGCCTTGTAACAATCAGCAGCGGGCTATTGTAGTATCGCACCATCCGGAGGTCATCCATGCCGGGACCGGCCAGTTCGACGGTTTTGTCCGGGTGGGCATGGGTATGCCACCGTGCCAGGCTCAAAACCGCATCGAACAGCATCTCGGGCGATTCGGCGAACCGGTTATCGCCCATCGGTTTTGCGGGCGGATAGCTCTGCCAGCGGAGTCGGCGGTTTTCGAGGAAGCACAGGCCTCCTGTTTCCGACTGCGGATCGGCACTGTTTTGCTGTAAAA
>CAZOTP010000188.1:0-6988 GCA_964582655.1 uncultured Pirellulales bacterium
GGCAGATCTCGAATCCGTGGTTGTTATGAATGCTCAGATCAAGCCCCTTTCCCCCCCATCTGCGCGCTTCATCGTAATTTCCCATTTCGGCGTGCGCCCACGCGAGATTGGCCATGCTCGTGCTTTCGCCGAAGGTGTCGTTTATGCGTTTGCTGATCTCAAGCCAGCTCATGGATGCCTGGATGCTCTTCTCGTATTCCGCGAGATAGAAATACCCTGCGCTGAAGCCGTTGTTGCACATCGCCATTTCCCAGATGTCGCCGATCCGCTGGAATCTGGCGAAACTCTTCTGATTGAACTCCAGCCCCTTTCTCGCATTGCCGGCCCACTGATGGCAAAACCCTATAAACTGGCCTGAAAAGGGGGATCGCCATGCACAGGCTTGCGTATCCGGCCATCGCCATGCCGAGGTCCCGCGAGGGGCCGATCTTCGATTCACAGATGTTAAGCATGCGCAGCGTCGAGCGTAGAAAATATTTAAGGCCGTTGCCGAGCAGGTAGGCGTAGCAGAGCCTGAGGTAAAACCATACGATCATGCTTTGTTCGGGCCGGGATTCCTTTCTCGGGGCGCGGGAGCCAAGCGCCGGAATGAAATTGTGCAGGAGGTGGACCAGCGCCTCGCGCAGGATGCTCAGCGCGAACGCGGGGCCTGATGTGGGCAGCGATTCGCCGAGGAGCGCAAGTCCGACTTTTGCGTTCGCCTCGCACATCTTCCAGTCGCCTTTTTTAAAAAAGGCGATGCAGAGCTGCATATAAAGGTTTGCCTTTCTCCGGTTGTCTTTGACGAACGGAAGGATCTTGTTGAACAGCGATATGCCTTCGTCATTACGTCCGATGCGCAGGTTGATCTCGCCGGTCTTTTCGATGCAGAGGAGCCACTCCGGCCCGCCGATGCCCTTGGCGGATCCCCCCAAAGAATCAGGGATGACAAGCCGTTGCGGCAGGGGGTATAAGGAAAATCAGCGGTGCCGAGGGCTTCTCCGCCGGAGCGGAATTCAGGATGGATTCCAGGCGGAAAACGCGAGAAATGAAGCGTTTGAGCCTTTGGCGGGAACACCTGACGGAGTAGGTGTATGAAAAACGCGCGGGTTGGCGGTCTGGCGGCAGGGCTTCTCCTTATAGGTTCCCTCGGTTTGCGGCTCTCGGCGGCGGATCCCCCTTACACCTATGGCGGAGGCAGCGGCGATCCAGAGGATCCCTATCTCATCGCCACGGCCCAACAGATGAACGCCATCGGCACGATCCCCGCCGACTGGAACAAACACTTCCGGTTGACCGCCGATATCGACATGTCCGGCTATTCCGGAACCCAGTACAAAATCATCGGCAATGTAACCATCCCGTTCAGCGGGAGTTTCGATGGCGACGGCCATACGATTGTGAATCTGACGTACAGCACGGCGGGCTCCGCCAGCTATGTCGGTGTATTCGGCCGAACCAGCAATGCCATTATTAAAAACCTGGGTGTGATCGGGGTGAATCTCTCGACGGGAGGGAGTTCTGTCGGCGGCCTCGTCGGCGAACATTCCGGCGCCATCAGCAACTGTTATGTGATCGGGCCGGTCAGCGGAGTGTCCCTGGTGGGGGGGCTGGTCGGTAAAAATACAGGCGAAATCAATGCTTCCTGGGCCGAATCCAATGTAACCGGCTCCGCCGATTATACCGGAGGACTCGTCGGCTCCAGCAGCGGAACCCTCTTCGACAGCTATGCGGTGGGGACCGTTACCGGCAAGGCCCATTCCGGCGGTCTGGTCGGGCTCAACAGCGGCATGGTGCAAACCTGCTATGCCGCCGGCGCGGTAACCGGAACCTATCGCATTGGCGGGCTGTGCGGGCGAAATGAAGCCGGAACCATTCGGGATTGTTACGCCGCAGGCGCGGTCACCGGCGGCGCCTACAGCTCTGTAGGCGGGCTGATCGGCTCCAACTCCGGAGAGGTCCGCCGCTGCCGTGCGGCAGGCAATGTGTCCAGCGATTACTACGATGTGGGAGGCCTGATCGGCTATAATATCGGCAAACTCTATGACGGCTTTGCGGCAGGAACGGTCTCGGGAACCTATCGCGTGGGAGGTTTGATCGGAAGGAATAATAGTTTTGATGGAAATATCGGCGAGGTCTGGCGATGCTATTCCGTCGGCGCCGTCACGGGAGGAGCCGGCATGAGTTCTGTAGGCGGATTGGTGGGGCTGAATCTCGCGACACTGAGCGGCTGTTTCTGGGATACCCAGACCTGCGGGCAGAGTAAGGGGATAGGTGACGGGGATCCCGCCGGCGCCGCGGGCAAAACCACCGCCGAAATGCAGATCCAGACCACCTTCACCGATGCAGGCTGGGACTTTGTTGGCGAATCCATCAACGGAACGGACGATTTCTGGGAAATGCCGCCTCCTCCGGGCTACCCGCTGCTGGCCTGGCCCGAACCCGATTCCCTTGCCCTCTATATCCCCGGAATCGCAGGCAGCGGCACCGCCGCCGATCCCTATCTCATCTCGACGCCGGAGGAATGGAACGCCGTCGGAGCCTGCTCGCGCGACTGGAGCCGAAATTTTCGTTTGACGGCTGACATCGACATGTCAGCCTTTACGGGAACGCAGTATCATATCCCCGGCAATGCGTTTGCCTCCTTCTGCGGACATCTCGATGGCCAGGATTACGCCATTCATGATTTGACGTACGCCGCCGCCGAAGCGAAAAATGATGTCGGACTGCTGGGCCGAATCCTCGGCGCCTTCATTCGCGATCTGGATGTGGTGGATGCCAATCTTTCCACGGCGGGCGATTGTGTCGGAATCCTGGCAGGCTCCAACGCCGGCATTTTGATGAATTGCCGCACAACAGGGACAGTCTCCGGCTCGTCCTTCGTTGGCGGACTGGCCGGCAAAAATCTCGGCAAAATTCAGGATTGCTCCTCCTCTGCCGCAGTCGCCTCCGCCGCCGAATGCGCAGGCGGCCTCATCGGCTTTAACAACGGCCCCGTCATCGCCGGGTATGCCGAAGGATCGGTTTCCGGCGGTTCCTCCGTCGGCGGGCTGATCGGCGAGAATCGCACCGCCATCCAGAATGCCGCCGCTCTCGGCAGCGTGACCGCCAGCTCCATTAATGCAGGCGGCCTGATCGGCGCCAACTCTGCCGCCCTGAGCAATGCCTCCGCCGCGGGGTCCGTCACCAGCTCTTCCGATTCCGCAGGCGGGCTGATCGGCTCTAATTCCGCCGCTCTGGTCAATTGCCGTGCCCTCGGCGACGTCTCCGGTGCCTCCCGCGTCGGCGGCCTGGTTGGCAATAACACAGGCCCCCTCGCCAACGGCTTTGCCTCCGGAACCGTCACCGCAACCGCCGACTCCGCCGGCGGCCTGGTCGGCTCCAACTCCGCCCTCATCCGCAATTCTTCCGCCATCGGTCCCGTTTCCGGTGCATCGGAAGTGGGCGGCTTGATCGGCACGAATTCCGGAACCGTCTCGTATTGCCATGCGATTGGCGAAACCGCCGGGACCGCCAACTCGATAGGCGGCCTGATCGGAAAAAATACCTCCGCCGCCGTGAACATCTCCTTCGCCTCAGGTGCTGTTTCCGGCGTTTCCTTCATCGGCGGCCTGGTCGGCACGAATACAGGCGGCGCTATGAATCACTGTTATGCCTCCGGTGCCGTTACGGGAACCGCCGAATCCGCAGGCGGACTGATCGGAATCAATACCGGTCCCCTTACGCGATGTTTTGCCGTCGGAACCGTTTCCGGCGAGGCGAAAACGGGCGGTCTGGTCGGCGATCACTCCACCGGCGCCATCGCCAATTGCTGTGCAACAGGTGATGTGACGGGTACATCCGGCAGTACAGGCGGGCTGATCGGAAAAAACACGATTGCCGCTCTCAGCGGCTGCTTTTCCCGGGGAGCCGTGACGGGCACAACCCTGGTCGGCGGGCTGATCGGGGAAAAATACTCCGGCACCGCCAATACCTGTTACGCGATTTGCCCCGTAACCGCTTCCGGCGCATCCGTAGGCGGCCTTGTCGGCAAAAACACCGCCGGCACGGTGAGCTGCTGCTACGCTGAATCGATGATTGCCGCGCCTTCCTCGACGGCCGTAGGCGGGCTGATCGGGACCAATGCCGCGGGCGTGAGCGTCAGTTACGCCGTCGGAGTCGTCAGCGGTTTGTCCTCGGTAGGCGGGCTGATAGGCGTTAACTCCGCCGCCGTCAGCAACAGCTATTCCATCGCCTCGGCGTCCGCCGATTCCATCATTGGAGGTCTCATCGGCTCTAACACCTCTTCCGTCTCCTATTGCTATGCGGCCGGGCCTGTTTCCGCCGTCACCGCAACCTCCGTCGGCGGCTTCATCGGCTCCAGCCCCGTTGCCGTCACCAAATGCTTCTGGGATCTGGATACGAGTGGTCAAATCAAGGGCGTAGGATCGGGGACCAATACCGGCGTAACCGGAAAAACCACGGCGGAGATGATGGACCCGGAGACCTTCCTTCTGAACGGCTGGGATTTTGTCATCGAAACCGTCAATGGCACCAACGACTATTGGCAGATGGCTGATCCGCCCTGCTATCCCACACTCGACTGGCCCCAGCCCGCCCGCCTGAACACCGTCGATCCGACCATCCGGGGCAGCGGCTCCCCCGGCGATCCCTACCAGATTTGCACCGCCGCCCAGCTCAACACCATCGGCCTCTGCCCGGAGGACTGGAACAAATGCTTCCTCCTCATGAACGATATCGACCTGTCCGCCTATACCGGCACGCAGTTCCGCCTCATCGGACATTCCACACACGCCTTCAGCGGCGTCTTCGAGGGCGGCGGACGAACCGTTCGCAACTTCACCTATAAAACCGCCGCCGCCTCCGACTGCGTCGGCCTCTTCGGTAGCGCCCGCGGCGCGGAAATCAAAAACCTCATCCTCGAAAACGCCAACGTCTCCTCCGCCGGAATCAATGTCGGCGGTCTGGTCGGCTGTAATTTCGGCAGCGTTCAAAACTGCGCCGTCACCGGCTCCTTCACCGTCAATGGAGAGAACACCGTTTACGACACCATCGCCGGCGCTTCCTCCGTTGGCGGGCTGATCGGATACAACGCCGGCGAAGTGCTCCGGTGCGGGTCCTCCATCGTCACGACCGCGACCGCCTCCACTGCCGGCGGCCTCATCGGATATAACTTCGCCGCCCTCCAGAATTCCTATTCCCTGGGCAAAGTCACCGCTCCCCTCACCGCCGGCGGCCTGATCGGCTATAACGCCTTTCCCTGCGCCAACGGTTTTGCCGCCGGGCAAGTCACTGGAACCGCGGCCGCCGGCGGCCTGATCGGCTATAACGCCTCCGATGTGATTCAATCCTTCTGGGACACTCAGGTCAGCGCCCAGTCCGCCGGAGCGGGGTTTGGCTCCGCTGCGGGAATCACCCCCAAAACCACCGCCGAACTCCAAACCCAGACCACCTTCACCGATGCGGGCTGGGATTTTTGGGGCGAATCCGCAAACGGGACCGAGGAAACCTGGCGAATCTGCCCCGACGCCACCTCCTATCCCGCCCTCAACTGGGAATTTGCGACCCTCGCTGATTTTACCGCTCCCCTCGGCGCCGGAGAAGAAGACTTCCTCCTGCTTACCCAATCCTGGCTGCAAACCGCCCCCGCCGCGTTTACCGGCGCCGACGCCGATGGCGACGCCCAGACGAACCTGCGCGATTTCGCCCGTTTCGCCAAATACCGCTCCCCCGGCCAATAGGAAATCCCGTGCGGGGAATCTCCTCGGTTCCCAATCGGTCAAGCGAAAATAGAAGCCGGAAGGCTCCGATTAATGTGGTGCGTTTTCCTTGAGCACTTTCACCAGGTGCTTCGAGTCCCAGTAGTTGGCGTCCAGACGATAATACTCTTTAATCGCCTTCTCCGCCGTCCAGCCTTCCCGGTGGATGCGGTAATGCGCCAGCAGAATTCCCGCCCGGAGCGTTCCGCTGCGGCTGCATACGCAAATCGGCGACGGTCCGGTATCCACGGCCTGCAGAAACTGCTTCAGGTGTCCGGCGTTCATGTCCGACCAGCCGAACGGAATTTCCACGAGTTTCAGGCCGTACTGTTTCGCCGCGGACCGCTGAAGATCGTTCGGCGTAGCCGTGATGACCGTCTTAATCCCCAGCTCCTGCAGCGCCTTGGCGCCTTTCTCGGACAGAATATCCCCCGCCCGGTACAGCTTGTCGTTGTACTGAACCACATAGAAGCGGATGCCGTCGCGGTAGCCCACGACCGTGTACGTCTCGCCGGCTTTCGGCAGCGGCGAGGGAATGCTCCAGCCGGACATCCCCTGTAAAATCGGACACTGGTGGGGCGTGTGGCAGCCCGCCGAACCCGCTGCCATGATCATTCCCGCCGTTACAATCCAACAGAACAGACCATTTCGATTCATGTTCGCGCCTTTCCGTTTTATAAGAACTGCTATCCTTGCCTGACGGTTTCGCCAGGCCGTTTCGGAACCGTTGTATTCCCGTCACCTGGCATACGCTCGGCTGGAGGCGTGGATGTTCCGCCAGCGACTCCGTATTTTCGGGATATTTTTTCGAGCCGCTCGTTGCGGTACGGATACCACAGGCACGCCGGAATGGTCTTCACTTTGCCGTCCTCCGTGTCCTCGTAGGCAAAAACGGCCTTGCAGCTCTCCATCCGGGCCGCGTCCACCGAGTGCTGTTCCTCAAAGGGAAGGACCGCCACGCGAACAATCGTTCTCGGACGCCGCGGCTTGGGATTGCCCTGTCGGGATTTTCGGCGAAACCACTGCCCCCAGGCGATCTTGCAGAGGCCGACAATCGGATTGCCGCCGGTCAGATTCCGGAAATGGACCGTGCGCAAAATCCACGGCCCCAGCGTCCGGATCACCAGCATTTGCCCCCGCAGCCGTGAGAAAAACCGGGTTCGATCCAGACGGGCAAGTCTCGGCTCGATCGTCTGCGACAGCGCCGCCAGCTCCACGGCGGTCTGCGAAAGCGGCTTCTTCAGATAGTG
>CAZOTP010000189.1:0-6909 GCA_964582655.1 uncultured Pirellulales bacterium
GGTCTGGGGTGGTGGTTTTTATTGGGTTTTTGCGGGGAGGGTAATCCACATGGGGAAATCGGCGCCTTTGGAGAGGTAGCCTTTGGTGAGGAGGCGGGGGCTGGAGCTGTCGGAATTGACGATCCAGAGTTCGGCGTTCTGGCCTACAGCGGCGCGGGCGTAGATGATTTGTTTTGAATCGGGGAACCATTCAGTTCGCCAGGCCCATTCTTTCTCGGCGAAGGGAGTGACTTCGAGGATACGGCCGGAGGGGAATTCGATGAGGCAGATTTGGGAGCCGCCTTTGGCAAGTTCCGGGACGTAATCGCAGTTGAAATGGTCGGTGTCGGGGCGGTTTTTGTTATAGACCCATGCGGTTTGAGCGCCTGGTGAGCAGCGGGTGTAGGTGATACAGCGGCCATCGGGTGACCATTTTGGGAAGTTGGAGCCCCGGCCGGGATTTTCTTTGGGGCCATAGGAGGTGCCGAACCACTGGCTCTGGTCGCTGGTGAGGAAGCGTTTTTCGGAGCCGTCGGATTTGACGGCGCAGAGGTCGGAGCGGGTGTGCATGGGGTCATTGGCAGCGTGAGCATAGCGCTGATAGAGAATCCATTGGCCATCAGGGGACCAGGAGGGTCCGAAGTTGAGGTAATCGGATTCGCCAGCGAGGAGGGTTTTGGCTCCGGAGGCGAGGTCGAGGGTATAGATTTTGTATCCTTCGCTCGCCTGATGGTAAGCGACTTTTTTGCCATCTGGGCTGAGGGTGAAGCAGTAGGCGAAGCCGGAGAGTTCGTGGAAGTCGGCTTTTTCGGCGCCGTCGAGGGTTACGGTGTAGATGCGGGTGTTGGGGTTGTCGGGGTCTTCTTCGCCCGTGACAAGCATGCGGGTTCCGCCGGGGAGGATGGCGGGGATGGCGACGAGGGTTGGGAGGGGGATTTCGCTAAGCTGCTGACCGGCGGGCTGATACCACCAGAGTCTGGAGCGGGCGTATTTTGCACCGCCTTTGTCGTAGAAGCCGGCTTTGGGGTCGGCGGGTTTTTCCTGGCTGCGGAAGACGATGCGGCCCCGGGCGGGATCGGTGATCGTTGTGGGCTGCCAGCTAAGCTGATTTTTTTCGGGGAAATCGAGATAGGTTTCGCCTGATCCGTCGGGATGGACCAGGCCGATTTTGCCCTGGGAGGCGAAGAGGATGAGATGGGTTTGTGCGATCTGGGCTGGGCTGCCGGGGCTGCAAGTTGCGGCAGCGTGCGAGGGGCCGGCGGTTTTACCGGAGGAATCGGGGGCCGCCAAAGAGATTACCGGGGAAAGCATCCACGCGATACAACCGATGCAAACATATTTTTTTATCATGGGTATTTTTCCTGGACTAGGAGTTGTGGGAATCCTTTTCATTTCAGATAGCGGTTGGCGGGGACATTCACCGTTTCATTGGTTTTGCCATAGAGCCTTCGAGGAAGGGAGAGCGGATTGTAAAGGGGGTCGTATTCGTAGATTTCCGCAGGATCTATGATGAGTTCTTTTGCCGTTTTTCGACCGATGCACATGCGGCACGAATCGTCCACATACTCGCTGCACGTGATGATTATATTCTCTTGATCGCGGCCCAGGATGCGGAAGCCGAGGCCATCGCCAATGCCATATGCCAGCGAAGGAGCGACGGCATGAATGGCATCGAGGTAATACCAAGTTCTGGCACGGTGGGTATGGCCTGAAACGAAGGCTTTGAGACTGGGTGTGTTCAGGAGCAAACGAATAGCATGTTTGTCCCGGAAGCGTGCGTCATCGACCCAGTTTCCGACGGATACGATGGGCCTGTGCATGGAAACGATCGTCGGGCGCGAATGATCCTGGAGTACATTCTCCAGCCACTGCCGCTGGGGCGAACTGATATCGCCGGACTGGAGGGTGTCCAGCACGAGGAGTCGCCAGTTTTTTTCTTCGGCGGTGTAATACAAGCCATCTTCCCGAATGGCCTCGAGTGGAGTTCTGCAAAGCGGTAAAGAGCGGATTCCTTTTTCCAGCGCGGCGGCGATGCGCGGCCACTGGTCTGAATCCCAGTCGTCGTGATCGTGATTTCCAAGGGTCAGATGAAACGGGATTTTCAGTTCCGAGACAATCTCAAAAAAATGGTCCCACTCGCCATCCAGCGAATAGTCCGTCAAGTCGCCCCCGAAGAGTACAAAATCGAGCGGAATGGGGAACCGATGGATCTGATCGATTGCGCTGCGCAGACGCTGGGCGGTGTAATCCGCGGAGGGATAGCCATCGGGATAATCCGGGCGGACGGTTTTATCATGAATATGGGTATCGCAGAGGAGCGCAAAGAATGAATGGCCTTCGGCGCGGAGGTTTCGCAGGAGCTTGCGGGGGTGCGGGGCGGCGGATTTTCGGGAGTCCGCGCATCCGCCCCAGCCGGGGACCATCGCCAGCAGTCCCGAGAGCAGGCCCAAACCCGTTCCTTTCCCAAATTCCCGCCGGGTGATTTGCCGGATAACTTTTTCCATTGCCCAAACCGTGCTTCTTTGGCATAAGGCCGCGATCTTTCCAAACGCTCCGGTTTGAATTATACCTTCTCAAGCTTGCATTGTCACAGAGCAAGCTTATTTTTATATATCAAGCGAGCCCTCCCTCTCGTCAGATCTGCTTTTTTAAGACGGGGAGCTTAGAGGCAAGAGGGCTTGCTGCATTGTCGTAAGAGGGGCCTTTCTCGCATGGGAAGCTTTATCGCCGTTTCGTTTAGCAATCTATCCATATCCCCTTGATAACAAAAAGGTTACGATATATTACGTCGTAAACCAGTGTTTGAAACCTTTGTTGAAATGCCGGTTAAATTAGTGGCGTATCTGAACTTGCACAACGGATTTGTTTTTTCTGGATGAGGAAAGGGGTTCTTGACAGGGGGCAGGAAAACGGGTAGTCTGGTTTTCATAACATGGTTTTTCTAAAGGATTAACGAAACAAATGACAGACCAGAACATGCAGCAGCAGCGACCGGCGGGGATCCCGGCGATCGTGTTTCTGGGGTGGCTGGTCCCCGGCGCCGGACACTGGCTCCTGGGACAGAAACGCCGGGGAACCATTGTGATGATGACCATCCTCGCGACGTTCACGCTGGGATTGGTCCTTGGCGGAATCGAGATGGTCTCTCCCAAAGCTCACACGGCCTGGTTTTGCGCCCAGATCCTCACGGGACTGCCCGGTGCCGCGGCGGGTTTGCTTCAGAAGTATTACGAAGGGCCGCCGGGATACGGCCGGGGGCTGGATCTGGGGCAGGTCTATACGGGCGTGGCGGGTTTATTGAATGTCATCGTCATTTTGGATGCGGTCATGCGGGGCTTAAAGATTGCGCCCCGCGAAGAAACGTCCGGCCAGAGGAAATCCGCCTTATGATTTGGATGATCGCGCAGATTTTGCATCAGCCGCTGAATATTCCAACCACATGGCCGGCCTTGTTCTGGGCCATGCCCGTCTGCCTGAGCATCGCATTGGTGTATAAAGCCCTGAAACTCGAAGATCTTCGATGGGGAGTGTTTATCCGGGAAGTAGCCCTGCTGACGGTGACGATTCTTGGTTTTATGATTCTCACGGCGATCGGGCTGCTGGGGATTCACTGGCTGACAAGACTGTAATCGCCGAGCCGGCGGAAAACGGCTCATTCTTCCTGAAAATTGGCCAGAGAGAAACTAGGGGCCGGATCAGGGGGAATTTGCAGAGGGCCCGGGCGGAGTTCGATCGAGGCAGAATTCTGCTTCTGGAAGGAGATTAACCATGACCCAGGAAAGGTGGTATATCGCGGTGGATCTGGGAGCGGAGAGCGGGCGGGTGATGCGGGGGACCGTTACCCCGGAGAAACTGGAATTAACCGAATGTCACCGGTTTGCAAACGGCCCAGTGGAAGGAAAGGATGGCTCGCTGCGTTGGGATTTCGATTCCCTGTTCGGGCAGATTCGCCAGGGGATTCGCAAAGCGGTCGCGGAATGCCCCGGGAAAATAAGCGGAATTGCCGTGGGCAGCTGGGGGGTGGATTTCGGATTGATCGGAGCGGATGGTAAACTGCTCGAAAATCCCTACCATTACCGGGATTCGCGGACAAACGGGATGATGGAGGAAGCGTTTCAGACAATTTCCCGCGAAGATATCTATATGAATACCGGGCTGCAATTCATGCAGCTCAATACCATCTTTCAACTTTTCTCGCAGTGCCGCAGACACCCCGAAGTGGTAAAGAAGGCAAAGAGGCTGATTTTCACCGCGGACCTGGTCGCCTACCACCTGTGCGGGAGGGCTTACGGGGAATATACCCTGGCCAGCACATCGCAGTTGATGGATATGAAAAACGGGCGTTGGTCGAAAGAAATATTCGACAAGCTGAAGCTGCCGATGGAAATTATGCCAGATGTGGTAAAACCCGGCACGCTGGCCGGAAACCTCAAGCCCGAACTGGTGAAGGAATTCGGCTGTGATGCGATTCCGGTCATCGCGGTCGGTTCGCATGATACCGCCTCGGCCGTGGCGGCCGTGCCCGCCCAGGGTGAAAACTGGGGTTATCTCTCCAGCGGGACATGGAGCCTCATGGGGGTGGAAATTCCCCGCGCGATTATCACGGATAAAACACTGGAGTATAATTTCACCAACGAAGGCGGCGTGGCCAATACGATCCGGCTGTTGAAAAATATCATGGGGCTTTGGCTCGTCCAGGAGTGCCGCAGGCAATGGCAGCGGGAAGGAACGGACTACTCCTACGGACAGATCGCCGAAATGGCGGCCGGGGCAAAGCCGTTCACGGCGTGGATCGATCCGGACTGGCCGGAATTTCTTTCTCCCGGCGATATGCCGGCACGAATCAACACCTTCCTGAAACAAAAAGGACAGTCGCCCTTGACGGACAAGGGCCGGATGATCCGGGCGATTCTGGAGAGTCTGGCATGGAAATACCGGGATGTGAAGGATAAGATCGAGGAGATTACGGGGAAGAAAATGGATGTTTTGCATATCGTGGGAGGCGGTATTCAGAATGAATTGCTGTGCCAGTTCACGGCTGATGCGACAGGGATTCCGGTCCTCGCCGGTCCCGTCGAAGCGACGGCAAGCGGAAATATCCTGATGCAGGCCGTAGCGGCGGGCCAGATCGGTTCGGTCGCCGAAGGTCGCGAACTGGTGCGAAAATCATTCCCCGTAAAGCAATACAAGCCGGGCAATACGGCGGAATGGATAAAACAGTTTGAAATGCGGACAAAGAATTTGTCCAAGGAGACGGCACATTGAACGGGTCGCTGGAACAGCAACTGGATCATTTTGACGCGAAGAAACGAAACGAAGCTTTGGCGGAGCTGGTAAAACAGGTAAAAACCGGTGCGATTCCAATTCCCCAGGCCGGCCGCCAGATCAATCTGCATTGCCATACGTTTTATTCTTTCAACAGCCTGGGATATTCCCCAAGCCGCTTCGCCTGGCTGGCGAAAAAACAGGGACTGGCCGCAGCAGGCATCGTGGATTTCGATGTCCTGGATGGGATGGAGGAATTTTTTGACGCATGTGACGCGCTGGATTTGAAGGGATGCGTGGGAATTGAAACGCGGGTCTATGTGCCCGAATTCGCGGATCTGGAAATGTCGTCGCCGGGCGAACCCGGAATCACCTATCACATGGGAGCGGGAATGGTGAAAGGAAAGCTCAGCGCCAAAGACCAGGCGTTTCTGGACCGGCTCAAAAAAACAGCCCAGCAGCGAAACCGGCAGGTGCTGGAGCGAGTGAATCCGTTTCTGCACCCGGTGGTGCTGAACTATGAAAACGATGTGCTGCCGCTGACGCCCGCGGAAAATCCGACCGAACGGCATCTGTGCCTGGCCTACGCCAGAAAAGCGGCGGAACAATTCGGAACCGGGGAACCGCTGAAAAAATTCTGGTCCGAAAAGCTGGGGACCCCGGTAGACAAACTGACGGATCTGCCCGAAGGGGCGAATCTCCTCAATGCCATCCGTGCAAAAACCATGAAACAGGGCGGCGTGGGGTACGTAACGCCGGATCCGAAAAGTTTTCCCGCGATGACGGAAATGAACGCGTTTGTGAAATCGGCAGGCGGAATCCCGACCCACGCCTGGCTGAACGGATTGAGCAATGGAGAAAAGAAAATCGAGGACCTGCTCGAAATCGGGATGGGCAGCGGCGTATCCGCCTTCAATATCGTCCCCGATCGGAATTATACGCCGGGAGTTAAGGATGAAAAACTGGCGAACCTCTATGCCGTGGTGGAGTTGGCGGAACGTTTGCATCTGCCGATTTCCGTGGGTACGGAAATGAACAGCCCCGGACAGAAATTTGTCGATTCATTCTCCACAGCGGAGTTGAAACCCCTCTTGCCTGTATTTTTAAAAGGGGCGCATATCATGTACGGCCATACCCTCATGCAGCAGCTCTGCGGAATGGGATACGAGAGCCAGTGGGCTCAGGCGAATTTCAAGGATCGCTCATCGAAGAATGCGTTCTATGAAGCCGTCGGCGAAGCGATATCGCCCTCCCAAAAAGATCGACTGTCAAAATGTTCTCCGGAAGATCGCCCGAAGGATATTATATCGAAAATCAGTTAGGAACCCATGGAAAGAATCAACAACATGAGTTACGCAATCCCCAAAACGCAGCATGCCGTGCAGCTGGTCGGACCCGACGAGCTGAAACTGAATCGTCAGAAAGAGGTCCATCCGCCGGGGGCGCATCAGATTTTGTGCAAGGTGGAAGCGGTGGGGCTTTGCTTTTCGGATTTGAAGCTGCTAAAGCAGTTCACCGCGCATGCCCGAAAGAGCGAAATTGTCTCCGGCATCTCGGCGGACATCCTCCGGGAAGTGCCCAGCTATGTACCGGGAACCAAACCCGCAGTCCCGGGTCATGAAGCCGTGGTGCGAATCTGCGCCGAGGGCAAATTAGTGAGCCGGT
>CAZOTP010000190.1:0-6889 GCA_964582655.1 uncultured Pirellulales bacterium
GGCCAATGTCGATCTGGCCGCCGTAACCGACAGCGACAAAACAGGCTTGGCCATCATAGCCCGTCAGGCCAATCTGCAATGCGAACTCGCCCCGCAGGGCATGGTCCTGACCCACAACGCCATCGTAGCCCCGCTGGGAACCAAAGGCCGTCTCCCCCGCCCGAATTATCCCGCCGCCGATACCAACACCATCCGCGGGGCTTTCCGAATACGAGCAATCACGCAAACCGACCGCCCCGCGATAATCCAAAAATTCTTCGGCCGATAAACCGTTAAAAACAATCCACGGTAAAAACCACAATCGCCAAAGGTACAAAAATATGATCACAAAAATCGGCCGCCATGGTCTGATCGGCGGAATCGTATTCTTCTTCAGTGCTTCCGTAAGCACCGCCGCTGTCCTCGAAGAATGGATCGGTCAGGAACCGCCTAAAATTTCATATCCCGTCGAAGTTGGCAAAGAACGGCAGCTCTTTGTCGATGACGCTCTCATCGAATCCATGCTGAATCTGTCGCGCATGCAGCATCCCGCCGTAAAGTACGCTCAAAATCCAATCCTTACCCCCCAAAAACCGTGGGAATTCCAAAGCATCATCCTGATGAGCGTAATGCAAAAACCCGAGGGAGGCGGGCTGCGGATGTGGTATTCCGGATGGGGCAAGCAGTTGAACAAACCCACCTTCATGTGCATCGCGGACTCGCAGGATGGAATTCAATGGACCAGACCTAATGTAGGGCTGGTGGAATTTGAAGGATCGAAGGAGAACAACATCATTCGCGAAGGCCGCATGTTCCGGGTACTCTACGATCCCGATTCCGCCGATTCCCAGCAGCGGTACAAGGCCATTATCCGCGTCAGCGGATTTCACTGGGCCTTTTCCCCGGACGGTCTGACCTGGACGCTGGCGGAAAAAGTTCTCGACGGGGCTTTCGATGCCAGCAGCGTGCACTGGGATCCCGCCGGCAAAAAATGGATTGCCTCCTGCAAGCTCTGGCGCAACGAAAAACGCGTCCGGGGCTATGCTGAAAGCAATGACTTCGTCCACTGGTCCGACATCTGTTACATGCTCGAAGCGGATGAAAAGGATGGCCCCGCCGATCAGTTATACAGCATGACCGTTCATCGCTACGAAAGCCTCTACGTCGGATTTCTGAAGGTGTATGACACATCGTCCGACCGCTGTCGGGTGGAGATGGCTTTCAGTCGGGATGCGAAACACTGGCAGCGTCCTGACCGCACTCCTTTCCTCGCCAATCCGCCAGAAAAGACGGCCTGGGATTACGCCAATATCGATCAGCCGGAAAACATTATTTACAAAGGGGATGAACTCTGGCTCTACTACACCGGCCGGCGAAAACTCCACAACGAAAAACCCAACGACGGCTCGATCGGGCTGGCGACGCTGCGCCGCGACGGATTCGTCTCGCTGGATGCCGGCTCGGAGGAAGGCATCCTGACCACCAGGCCGCTGCTCCTGAAACATAAAACCCTCTTCCTCAACACCGATGCCAAAGCAGGGCAAATTGCCGTGGAAATTCTCGATGCTGCAGATTCCGGCAAAATAATCTCCCCATTCAGCAAGGGGAATTGCATCCCCATTTCCGTAGACAGCGTCAGGCAGCCAGTTGTTTGGAAAGCCGAATCCAACATGGAATTCCCTCATGACAAACCTGTCCGCTTACGTTTTTATCTCAAAAACGCGAAACTCTATTCCTTCTGGACCGAATAAAGAAACAAGGAGAATCCCCCGTGCATGCAAGAATTCTAAAATACCTCTCTTTGGCCATATTATGGAGTTCCGTTTACTCTCAATCCGCTCCCGCCTCTGAGACCTCAGATAATCTGATCGTGCAAGTTGCAGGCAATCCCCAGTTGTTCATCGATGACTATGCGATTCGTAAAATGGAGGGCGTCCGCCGCGAACTGCAGACCCCCTACCTGTATCCCGAACCGCTTATCAAGCAGGAATACCCGTGGGAAAAACGCTGCCTCATCGCCAATCCGGTGATCTACGACAAACATACCAACAAATTCCGCTGCTGGTACGGCGCCAGCGAGCATGAGAAAGGCAGCCCCGAATATTTCTCCTGCTATGCCGAATCCAATGACGGGATTCACTGGGAAAGGCCCATGATCGGCGAAGGCCCCTTCAAATCGTGGGAAACCACCTATGAAAAACACAACATCGTGGGCGGTGTTGCCTTTATCCTTCCTGCCGGCGGACCCGTTACCGAAAAATACCGTGCCGTTAACGGCGCCACTTCCGAAGACGGCATCCACTGGACACCCGATGAGGAAGCCGCCGAAAGCTGGAAAAAGGCCGTCCTCAAAAACGATACCATGAATTCTGTCGTCTGGTTCAACGGGCAATACCTTGCCTATGTCCGCAATCAGGAATATGACCATCGCCCCAAAGGCGCGCTGCAGCGTGCCATTGCCATCACCACTAGTCTCGACGGCCGACACTGGACACCCAAGAAAACCATCTGGATGACGGACAGGCAGGACGGCTACCCCTGGGCGCAGCCCCATGGCCTGGCCGTTCTGAATTACGGAGATATTCTCATCGGGCTGCTGCCCATCATGTACATGGATCCGGTCTACGCAAACAATACATTGGCGGACTGGGATATTCAGCTCCTTTCCAGCCGCGACGGTCTCCATTGGGAGCGCGTCTGTGACCGGCAGGCGTTTATGCCACAGGGACAAGTTGATCCGCCTGTCTGGGATGTCCGCCGAAATCCTGCCGGCTCTCCCTTCATTAAGGACGACACCATCTACATGTACTACACCGGTACTAACTGCAGGCACGGCGAAAAACCTCTGCTGGAATCCACCCACGGCACGGGACTGGCAACCCTGCCTGCCGACCGATTCGTCGCCATCTGCCCCGCTTCGGATCAGAAAGTCGGCATCCTCGAAACCGCCTTCTTCCAGTTTCAGGGCAAAGAACTGCTCGTCAATGCCGAAGCCGCTCTGGGCGAGCTGCAGGTGGAATTGATCAACAAAGCCGAACAGGTCATCCCCGAATTTGACCGCGATCACTGCACCCTCGTCCGGTATGACAACCTGCGATACCGCGTCTTCTGGAAATCCAAAAAGAAAGATGCCTCCCTCGCCGACGCCATCGAAGACCACTGGCCCATCGCCTTGCGGTTTATCCTCAAAAAGAACGCCAAACTCTTTGCCTGGCAGATCAGGCCGTAATGCACTTCTTTTCCCCATGGATTTCAGAAAAATTGACGGCACAAAAATCACTGCACTTCTGAACATCCTCCATACAATCATACAATGAGAGCACTGTGTTTGTATGAGAAATTCTCCATAAAAACACGAATTTGCTTGATTCTTCGCCCGGATTTTCGTAATACGCTTGATGACGTTCAGGCAATATGTTCAAGAGGATAAACATGAAGACCCAAACGTTCCGTTTCAGTTCCGCTGTAGTTCCGGCTTTGCTGATCGCCTCTATTCTTTGGAATGCGCCGCTTGCCGCGGAGGGCACGGAATCGGCTCCGGACGTCTTTGAATCTTTAGCCCGCCCTTCTCCCTCGCAGCTGGCGTGGCACGAGATGGAACTCGAAATGTTTCTTTGTCTGGATCCGGCGACCTGGCAGAACCGCGAATATGACAATCACACAACGCCTTTATCCCAGATCAATCCCGATAAACTCGATACGAATCAGTGGTGTCGTGTCGCGCAATCCTTTGGCGCTAAACAGATTATCTTTGTTGCCAAACACAGCGGCGGTTTTTGCTGGTGGCAGACCGACACGGCCGACTACAGCATTAAAAATACTCCCTGGAAGGAGGGGAAAGGCGATGTGTTGAAAGAATTGGCCGACTCCTGCAAACAGCATGGCTTGAAACTGGGAATTTACGTGTATCCGGGAGACGATACCTACGGCGCTCCCATGGGTAGCGGCGGTAAGACCAGAGATCCCGCTAAACAAGAAATATACAACCGGGTATTCCGCCAACAAATGACCGAAGTTCTGTCCCAATACGGCCCCATCCATGAGGTCTGGTTCGACGGAAGCTGCGTTATCGAAGTCGGCGATATTCTGAAACAATACGTCCCCGATGCGATGATCTTTCAGGGACCTTATGCCACGATTCGCTGGGTGGGGAACGAACGAGGCATTGGACCCGATCCTTGCTGGAATGCCGTTCAAAAAGCCGATGCCGCCTCCGGCGTTGCCACCGCGATTCACGGGGATCCCCTTGGCGACGTCTGGCTGCCGAACGAGGTCGATACCACCCTGTTCGATCACAAATGGTTCTGGGGGGAAAATACAGACCATCAGATAAAAAGCCTCGAACAGCTTATGGATATTTATTATACCTCCGTCGGCCGAAGCTGCGTTCTCCTGCTCAATGCCACGCCCGATACATCCGGCCTGATTCCCGAATCTCATGTCCGCCGCTACGCGGAATTCGGCGCTGAAATCAAACGGAGATTCGGCCAATCGATCGCCCAGACCAGCGGCACGGGTGAACTCATTTCTCTTTCCCTCGACCAACCTGCCCGCATCAATCACGCCATCCTCATGGAAGACATCGCCCGGGGGCAGCGCGTGCGGGCCTATATCCTCGAAGGGCAAATCGATAACCAATGGCGCCCCTTATGCGAGGGGACTTCGATCGGTTACAAAAAAATCGATTCCTTTGCCTCGGTTTCGGTTTCCGCTCTGCGATTGCGAATTGCAGAATCGATGGGACCCGTCCGGATGAAGCAATTTGCAGTCTTTCACGCAGAACCGAAGGCGTCTGAGCCGGATCTATCCCGTCAAGATACAACTGCTGAAAAAACAGTCTTGCAAGAAATCGGCGCCTGGGATGAAACATCCATCTCCGCCGACTGGACCGCTCTCGATATCGATTTGTCCCCCTTTATTCATCAGGCAGGCCAATATGAAATTCGTTTCGAAAAAACGTCCGGTTCGGCCCTGTTCGAATTGCAATCCCCTCTGGTTGTTCTGGAAGGATTACCCGCTCCGGATTTCATCCATGCCCACTCCAAACCCAATACCTTTATCGTCAACCGAACGGCAGTTGTTTCCGCGGACCGTAAAGAATCCACCCGCCTGCGTGTGGAAATCCGCCGGATTGGATCCGGAGATTGCACGGTCAAGGCATGGATACGGCTGCGGCTGCCCGGGGACCCTGAAAAATAAATCAAGTTTTGCCGCCATACGAGAAAAAACAGCTCCCGGCGGGGAACTACCGTCGAGAATTGCGGCCTGGAGTTGAAAATTATGAACGTTCGACGCTTTGCCTTGTGGAAGAGTTTTCTGGTCGGGATACTTTGCTGCCTCGGCTGCCGGACGCTATCCGTACCGGAAAAGCAAAATGCCGCCGACGATGCGCCCTTTACCCTTATTGTCCTGCCCGATACACAAATATATTCAAAAGATTGCCCCGAGTGGCGGCGGTCCAGCCGCAAGGAGGTGTTTATCCAGCAAACTGAATGGATCGCCCAAAATGCCAAAAGGGAAAACATCCGATTCGTCCTCCACATGGGCGACATCGTTCAGGATCAGGACCAGCCCCGGCAATGGGACAATGCCGATCAGGCCCTTCGCCTGCTTGACGGAGCAGTACCCTACTACTTTGCCGTCGGCAATCATGACATGGTTCTGGATGCCACGCGCAACACGACCTGTTTCAACGAAACTTTCCCTTACGCCCGCTATGAAAAGAAACCCTGGTACGGGAGCCGAATGAACCATGACGGCTTCCCTCCCCAGGACAATTACGACAACTGCTATCACTTCTTCCGCGGCGGGGGAACGGATTTTCTGGTCGTCAGTCTCGAATGCGGTCCCACCGATGAAATGCTCGCCTGGGCCAACGGCGTCATTGCTTCCCACCCGGATAAATCCGTCATCGTCCTGACCCACAGCTACATGCGCCCGGAGGATCGCCGGGACGATTCGGATTATTATATTCCTCCCGTGCCGCCGGCCAACACCGGCGAGCAAATTTGGCAAAAGCTGATTAAAAAACACACCAACATCTTCCTGGTACTCAGCGGCCATCACGGAAATTCAACCGCGCACAGGGGTTTGCTCGCCAGCACGGGTGATAACGGCAATACGGTGTATCAGTTGTTAAGCGGGGAATGGTACGATGGCTGGCTCCGCCTCCTTCGATTCATGCCCCGGGAACACAAAATCGAGGTGAAATCCTATTCCCCCTGGACACCACAAAATCCAAACCAGCAGTACCAGCAATATGATACCCCCTTGCCGGGCTATAACACGGACCTGTATCACCAATATGAAATCCCCTTCCCGCCATGAAACATCACATGGAAACCGTAAATCTGGGCATTTTGAAGAACCAATCGAATTTTCACGGCCTTGCCAGCAAGAGAGCTGATGTCGAAGCTGTCAAATTCGACGGGGATATCGACGCCATCAATTCCCGTCAGAATTTTTGTCGCGCCCTCTATTTTTTCGTCGTTTTCATCGCAGATGGTTACACCCATCGCTCCATAAGCCATATTGGCGTTTACGTAGAGCTTGCTGCCCGAAAACAGAAGAGGCCGGGTGAGAATCCAGCCCTCATCGAAACTGGCTTCCAGCCCATACAGCCGGCCCCGCTTCACTTTGGCCAGGCCGATCTGACTGCGGGGATATGGCGCATCCTGGGGCCGGGTATCTTCTCCTTTATAGGGCGGATGTCGATAGGTTCGCCCACCATAGTAAAACCACCACTCACCGCCGACCGAAACCGGAGGCAGATTCCCAAGTGAGATATTGAAGCGGTCCCACTGACCTACCGATCCTTCGGCAAGAAAGGGGGTTCGAGGTTCAATACGGACAATATCTGTAACCGTCCGGTGAACCGCATCTTGCGAGATTCGTGGGGATGAGGGAGGAT
>CAZOTP010000191.1:0-6865 GCA_964582655.1 uncultured Pirellulales bacterium
GGCGAACAGGGGTTGGGCGATGCCGCCATTGGCGTCGGGGAAGTTGAAAGCAGCGCTGCAGAAACCTCGCTCCGCTTGCCGGTCCGAACCGGCGGAGGAGCTTGGGGTTGGGGGACATTGCGAATAACCGGAGGCTTGCCGGTGCGAACCGGCGGAGGGGAGATTTCTATCCAGCCCTCTTCTTCGTCCTCTTTTTCCGAAGACTTTGGAGGAGTTTTCCAGCCGAAAATCTCCAGGAGCGATTTTTCCCACGGTTCCATGCGAATTTTTCCGGTTTTAATCAGAACCGATGCAATGAGGATCCCCGATGCAATTCCTCCCAGATGTGCGAAATACGCAACGCCGGCATCCACTCCGAGGAGGGAATAAAAGATGTCATACGACAGCCACAGGAGAATCATCCAATAACTGGATACGGAAAAAGTGCGAGGAACGCACATGAGAAAGTAGAGGCAGGAGATGTCATTCTGGGGATACAGAACGAGGTACATTCCGACTACGCCGTTGATGGCGCCGCTGGCTCCGACCATAGGACTGCCGCTCATCAGAAGATGTGTCGCACCGGCAATACATCCCATGATCGTGTAAAACAGCAAATAATTGTAATTCCCAACTTTCGCACAAACTGCATTGCCAAAGACCCAGAGGAAAATCATATTCCCGATCAGATGACCCGGTCCGCCGTGCAGCCACATCGAGCCAATCAGTTCCTGCAGGGACCAGGTCTTGAGTACATAGGGAATGATGGCTTCCTCGGGGAGCACGATCTCCAGTACAAAAATACCCGCCGCGACGGCGATCATCAGATAATTCATAATCGGCCAGCGGCTCATCGGCACATCGACGGCATACGGAATAATCATGATCCGGTTTTCCTTTGGAATCGTTCAAAGGCCCGATCACGGATTTGTAAATTGCAGGGGTTCGGGGGGACCTGGCAGGGAACAATCCGGTTTCGGCGGCTGATCCGGCCCGATGCCTGCGTATTCATGCCGAATGCGTTTCAGCTCGGCAATGGGCGTGTGATAAAAGCTGATGAGAAGGCCTTCTTCGCTGCGGTCATACATCCGTTCGGCGTAGAGCTTCATCCACTGGTCCATGAGGTTGAGGGCCTCCTCGCAGATTTGCACGACTTTTTGTTTTTCCTCCGGGGTCAGCTCGTCCGGTTTTTTTTCGCCGCAGACGGCTTGCAGCTCCGTGGCTTTCCAAAAAGCCCGGAGATACAGGATATTGCATCGAAGGCCCCGATCCAGGAAATTGAGAAGTTCACATCCGGCTGTTTGGGTGCTGTATTTGGCGCAAATGCTCAACAGGTCCAGGGCATGGTTGTAATGGGATATGGCTGTGGCAAGCGCCGTGTCGTTCCATTTCTTTCTTCCAAAGTAGCCCAGGCCGCCCTGCGGACTCCAGCAGCCGCGGGCGCAGAATCCGATGTTTCCCATGTGATGAAACACCCAGGCATCGGCCCGGTTCCACTGGCTCATCGCTTCGGCGAAGACCTCTCCGGCGGATGAAAAGCCGAGACGGACGGCGTATTCCCGGTAAAAGGATTCCAGCGGAATCGGTCCCTGAAGGCAGGACAGCGCAGCGTAGCGGGCCGGCAGCCGGTTGGCGGTTACGCGCCAATGGATAAATGAGATATAGGGAACAGGTCCCGCGCCGGCGCGGACCGAAAGTTCCTGGAGCAACTGGTAGATTCCTTCCAGTCCGTTCTGATGAAGATACATCATGCCGTCAAATTCAAACCAGCTATACACGCTCAGGCGGCGCAGCAGATGAGGATTCAGCCTGGCGTCGCGGATATATTCCGCGGTGTATTCGGAGGCGTAGCCGGGGAGGGTTCCGATGCCGAACTCCGGAGGCGTAAAGCGTTTCATTACCTGAAGATAGCTGGGGAAGTGATCCGGATCGGTATTGTAGAGGCCGCATTTTAAGAGGGGCTTATCCTGACCCTGCCATTGTTTTTGAAGCTCCCGGATGGCCAGGATGTTATGTCCGATCTGGCCGTTCAGGGAGTAATAGCGGTATCCTTCCCGGCGGTTTCTTCCATCGGCCAGGTTCAGGACGTCGCAGTGGCCGAACAGATTGACCATCTCCTCGGCGGAAAGACTTACGGCAGAACCGCCGCCTTCCTGCGTTACCAGTTCGAGAATATCGATGAGGGGATACGACTGCACAATCGCGTTGGCCGTGCGGATGGTTTCTGTCAGATCGGCGTCCTGCCGTTCCGGTTCGAAGGAAAACTGAATCGTCAGTCCCGCTCGTTTGGCTTCCTCCATGACCTCGCGCATCCAGGCGACGGTTTTTTCGCTCCGGAGTTTTGGATCGTCGAACACGGGTTCCAGTTCGGGCATGCAGAAGGTGCGCTGGTTTCGAATTTTCGCTTTGAGCCAGTCCAGGTCCGGAATATCGTGCCGAACGCCATAGGACATATTGCCGGCCAATTGGTCTTTTCCGTCGGGATTCAGCACCTGAATGAAGATTCCTTTGTAACTGTGAAAAGACAGGTGATTGAACCGCATCCTCGCCAGGTTGCGGACATATTCCTTCGCTTCGGGAAGGGAGTAGCCGGACAGATCCATCGGGAAATTCATATACAGCCTGGGTCCGCGAATCTGCACAACGGGTCGGATTGTCACCGGTTCTTCCAGGAGCCGGTTCAAATCCGGGGGGGACAGGAGAATCGGATCATTGATTTCAAATTGATAGCCGATCCGCTCCAGAGCGGTATAGATGGCATGCAGTACGCATGTTTCATCGGCGCCCGCCAGTTCCACAACCTTCCTGTTCTCCGTTTGATTTGCCGAGACCCGAAATGAATACGGTTCCATTCCGTTTTTAACGCGGAGAATAAATTGCCAGGCGGTATTCGATGCCTCGGATTTCTCCGGAGAAACGATTTCCATGTTCGCCTGGGATAAAAATCTTGACAACTCTTCCTTCGCGAAATCCAGAATCTGGTTTTCCCCCTCGCAGACGATAACCGCGGCGGGTATGGCCGTGTCGTTCGCCTGTTTTTGCGCTTCGGCTTTGATAGGGAAGATATACACGCCGACCATGAATGCCACCGCGAAAAACCGGAATAATAGTTTTTGGGACGGCTTCATTTTGTATTTCCTTTCTTTGTTATCTTCTGTCGTATCCCATAATGGGTGATCGTTGTATTCGATGCCCGCATTTTAGATGTCATTCTGCGACACAGTAAATGTAATTTTTCCGGATTTGACTTGCTGGACAAGCTTTTTTCCCCCCAATCGAGTACGAGCTTGAAATCCTGATCGCTTGTTACGGAAATTTTGCAGGGTTGGTCGAGTGACGATCGCTCTTCACAAATCAGGTTTGCGGTAACATTGCCGAATCGGAGCTGTTGGATTCCGTGTCGTTCCTTGCGGTGGATTCGCCAGGTCAAGGTGTTTTGCGGGGCATCAACGTCGAAGCCGAGAACAGATTCAATTAAACAGGCAATAGGGCCAAAACCGCTCCAGCCGACAAATTTCGGATTTCCACCCGGGGCGAGCTCCTCCGTCCATGAGAATTCGGTTACATCGCCATGCTGATGGCAGATCTCTGCCAGCGCTCTCGCATAACGCTCCGCCAGGTCGGCCGCTTCGTCGTGATAGCCATAGTTTTTCAGCGATTTAATCGCCATGACCATGAAAGGGGGCCAGACCGTTTCTTTGAAGCGATAAGTCTGTTCTTCGGGTGTCTGATACCCTTTTGACCAGTCCGCTACATAGAAGGATGAATCAAAGGACAGGTTGGGAATGCCATATTTACCCATGAATTCCTCGGGATTGAGCAGGTGCTTTATTGCTCTTTCGGCTCGATCCTGCGGGGCCAGGTGTGCCATGAGGGGGAAGAAAGTGTAAGTGGATTTATAAAATTTGCCCGGTTCCGGCTCGGTTGCGAGTTTTCCCTGCGGATCGCGTGAGGCGTAGAGGCCGTATTTATCGTCCCAAAACTCACGGTTGATCATGGCGGCGAGTTGTTCACTTTCCGATTGGAAATACTTTGCCAGATCCGACCGGCCGACTTCACAGGCGATTTGTCCGATGCTCCGCGCCATCTGTGCGACCGCGGCATTCATGAAGACAACCCAGTCGCCATGCCCGGGCTGATTGGTGAAGTAATGACCGTTCGGGCGACGGTGATACCGCTGCAGCCATTCGTAATATTTCACGAGGGGAAGAAGGACATGTTTCAGCCGCCGGCGGTCGGCGCTGATCTGATAACTTTGCCATTCCGCCCACGCGAAGAGCGGCGGCAGCGTCGGATCGCCGGACCAGACCTCATAATTGCTGCTGTCGGTTTCTTTCATAATGAACCCGTTTTCATGCTGGCGGCAGTACACATTGGCGTGCACGGTTACATACGAGAACGGCGCCAGGGCATAGCGGGCATATTGAATGATAAAAGAAGTATCGAAGTATTGCATGCTTCCCCAGCCGGCCCAATAGGGGCAGGCGTTCATGTACGTAACCGCCTGACCTTTTTCAATCGGTTCGTAGAGATAGAAATCATAAGCGATTTTCCATGCGTACCAGTACGTATCAAGCAGATTTTTGTTTTCAGGACCATCCAGGACCGGTGCAGGCAGGAGATTTTTTACCTGTTCAAACGCCGGGCAGGGGGGCATGTCGTAGAGTTTCATATAAAACCAGGGCGAGAGAGGCATATCCGGATCTTCGGGAAGGGATTCGGGCGGAGTGCATCGCGAATGCGAACGAAAGGCGCCATATTTTTCCTGAGGCGGCGCGTCCTGGCGGATCACGGGCGAAGGGGTTTGGAAAGACCAGGGCCCGTTTTTTTTCTACCGGCAAAAGGTCCGTCGCAGCGAGACGGACCGCCAGGTCGAAACGCCAGCGGGGGCTGTAGGCGCCAGGGTTCCCCCGGGCAGATTGTTCCAGGGCAGCGGCTGAATCGATCCGTTCTTTTACCGGGATATCTCCAGCGGATACAAGGGAAACCAGGCGGTCTGTCGCAGATACAGAGTCTTTTACCGCGGTCCTCAGCTCCGTGAGAAGTGATGCCGTCTCGGGGGAGCGTTCCATAACGAGGGATATGGCAGTAGTAGATGAAAGGTAGGCCGCACCGCTAAAGGTTTGCTCCAGCACCGGTTTACCACCCTCGGTGATGAGGAAATTCCGCCCATCCAGACCGACAATAGGCCTCCGGTGCCGGTCCTGTACCTGGACTTCCAGGGTAACCAGGGGGAACTTGTCCGCAATAACCCGTTCAATCTGAACAAAAAGCCCCGAGGCCATGTCTTCGGTGCGGTTCAGGATGGTCACCTCCTCAGCCTGGAAGTTAGCCGCCGCAATAGATCCGTTCTGGTCAACATCGGCAGTCAGGATGCGTCCCCCCGCATTCCCCAGGGAGCCAATAGGCTGCACATAACCCATTTCAGGGGAAACCATAAGGATCCTGCTGCCATCGGCTACAAGGAGCTTGCCATCCCGGAGGGGACGCATCCCTTCAGGGCTCACAAGACCATCCTGAACCGCAGGCCCCAGATAATTTCCATTTTTATCGAAACGGTAGATAACCTTATCAATCTGATCCACCACATAAACTATCGAATCGATGGCAGCAATCCCCGTAGGAGCACGAAAACCCGGAAAATCGTAGCCCTTAGCACCAAAGGAAAAGAGAAAGGTTCCATCGGGGGAAAATTTAGAAATACGGAGGGTTCCAAAATCGACCACATAGAGGTAGTCTTCCCCATCGATGCAAATATTCTGGGGGCCGATAAACTGGCCGGGGCCCCGCCCCTTACTTCCGATATAGGACTTCCAGTTTCCCCGCCCATCGAGGACACTGACCCTGCCTCCACGGTATTCCGATACAAACAGGCGTCCATCGGAAGACTGGGCTATATCGTAGGGACGGTCAAACCCGTTCAGCGGTCCCCGGATACGTTGTTTAATAACACCGTTGACATCGATACGGAGAATTTCGTTGGACCCGTAGGCAACGACCCAGACCGAGCCGTCGCTCTGGGGGAGTACCGAGGTGGGCTGCCGATATAAAAATTGGCCTTCCTGTTTTGCAGGATACCGGCCTGACTCGACATAGCGTACCTGGTCTTCGGTTATGAAAAAGAGGCTCCTTCGGTTCCGGATGGTTTCGAGATAACTGGTTAAAAGGAGGGATTGGCTCGATGCGGCGGGATACAACTTAATGGCTTCCTGCCATTGCCGGAGGGCTGTCTCTTCCAGTCCGGATCGGTAATAGGAGCGGCCGAGCCATTCCAGAATGAGGGGTTCCGTAGGTTTATAGGAAAGGGCGTGTTCTAAGGATAGGATTGCCTCATTAAAACCAAAACGATTATACGCTAATATTCCCCGGCGGAATTCTTCCCGTGCAAAAACCGCATTCCGGTCAATACCGATTGATGTATCCTGACTATTCTGGCCAAACAGGGTCATCCCCGGGCCTATAATATGTACGACAAGTAAGAAAACAAGGATTTTTTTCATCAATCTGCTCCAAGAATGGTCCGCATGTGACTGATAATTTCTGGATGTCGGGGCAGTAGATCCAGAGCCCGCCTGATCCAGGTACGGGCTTCGAGGATTTCGCCGTTTTTAAAGTATGCCCAGCCTAAGGAGTCCATATAAGCAGGGTTTTGGGGCTTTTTTTCGACCGCCCTTTTACACAGGGTTAGTCCTTTTCTGACATCCTTTTCGGTATCTGAAAGGATATAGCCCAGGCCGTTCAAAGCTGTGGGACTCTCCCGGTCCAGCTCCAGGGCTTTTTGGTACAGTTCAATCGCATCATCATAGCGTTTCTGGCTATAGGCAGCATAGGCCATGGCCGAATAAAACTGCACCGATTCAAAGCCATGCTCTATGAGCCTCTAAAA
>CAZOTP010000192.1:0-6857 GCA_964582655.1 uncultured Pirellulales bacterium
GGTCGTCGGCTTGTTTTTTATCACAGGCATCTTCCTAAAAATGGCTAAACCACACTAAAATAGAAAGATATATTTCTTTTTGCACCCAGTCGGTGTGGATTATCTGTAACGGTTATTTACCCTGCCCTTTGTTCCCCGTGTTTGAAATGCATACCCGTCGCACCAGATAAACACAATGCTTGAAAATGGTTCCGATAATGTTTAGAGCCGATTCGATTCGCGCAGCGCCCGGGTCGTAATTCCAATTCCTTTTCGGTTCTTTTTCGTATCGGTCAAAAGCTGATTCTTGGGAATATCCACAAATCGCCCGTTCGATATCAAACTATAAAGCTGGATCCCGCCGATATGAAAATAACATTCCTTTCCCTGCAGATCTTTAATCAAAAGCCAGAACGACAGCGCCGCAATCGTACCGTATCCATTCGGCGGATTCATCTGGGCCCAAAATCCCGTCTTTCCTGTCGTCGAATCCTGTGTTCCATGCCACCACGCCGTATTTCCACTCCATTCCGCTTTCACAACCTTAACCCCCGTATAGGCAAATGCATCTACCTTGTGAATCCGAAGATATTCCTGCTTGGCATGCTCAAACAGAGCCTTCTTCTTCTCCTCGTCCGGTTTTCCCGAATACGGGTCATAAATCGGGCCCATTTTCTCCTTCAGAGAATCGTAAATCGTTTTAAACGCCTGGGAAGGAATGCTTTTCAGCCCCGCGATTTTCAAATCCTCCATTAAAAACTGCTCCAGATGCAGTTGTTTCTGCGGAATCTCTTCCGCATCCGCTTCAATTACTGCCGGGAGAAGCCCCACCGTCTTTACTTGCCGAAAAAACTCATTTGCCTGAATTTTAAATGGGTTATACGGCTGAGCCTCGCATCCCATCAGTCCTGCCACCAATCCAATCCACCAGAAGAATCGCATGTTCATCGGTTACTCTCTTGGCTTTCCTGAATGTAGGAACGAATAATCGGACTGTCCGTTGCCTCTGGCTCCAGTTCCAGATACCGCTCAAAATGATACCGGGATTTCTCCGGCGCATCCAGAAATCGATACAACAGACCGATTTCTCGGTGACACTTCGACATCTGCGGATTCGCCCCGATGGCTTTCTGGAAATAACGCATCGCCTTCTCCGCCATATTCGCATCCGTCGGCGCCCTCTCATGCTCCAGACGCCCCAGCAAAAAATTCACCGTTGCCTCTTCCGGCCGAAAGCCGGCGCACCTTGCCAGATTCACCTCTGCAATCTCAAACAATTGAAAATCGAGGCAGAGTCTGGCATTTTCCAGAAATCCCTCATAATTAATCCGGTTGTAATCCTCCACGTTGACCAGGCGCTGACCGGAAAACGCCAAAATCTCCGGATCCCGCTGGTACTCCTCATAACTGGCAATCCGATCCTCTGTCTTGGGATGGGTGGAAAACCATCGTTTTTCCTCCACTTCGTACGTTTTTTCGAACCATTGCAGCCGCTGAAACGCTCCCGCCGCCTCCTTCGGATTGTATCCCGCCCGAACCATTGCCATCATCCCCAGCCGATCCGCCTGTCTCTCCAGGTCTTTCGAAAAGCCGCTGCTGCTAGCCATTTGCCACAAATCCGATCCTCCGGCCCCCGCCGTACCCAGGATCCCCGCGGCAAAAATCCCAATCACGGCCCCCGAAACCTCTTGGTTTTTTGCGTGAATCCGCTGCCTGTACCCGTGGCGGTATCGAAAATGAACAAATTCATGCGACAATACAGACGCCATCTGAGCCTCGTTCTCCAGAATCGCCAGAATCCCCGTGTTTACATAAGCCGCTCCGTTCGGCAGAATATATGCGTTGGGTGCTGGATTCGCAACCACCAAAACCCGTATCCGGATATTGGGATTAGCATAATCCCCCATCACCTTCTGCATCACACTGTTCAAATACCTCTCAATATCCGCCTTGCCGGGAAAATCCTGTGAATGCTTCTGAACCTCCCGCTCCACCTCATCCGCTACCGACCAGAGTTTTTTTTCCTCCTCTGGAAGCATCTCCACCGTAGTCTGATTGTCCAGGCAATCTACCTGAGTGGACTGACAACCCGGTACAATCCAAAACAAGACCGACGAAACCAGAATAATTTTTACCGCTGAACCCTGCATTGTCCTGGATCCAAACGTAACAAGAAAAAAGCCTCTATCTATCCAGATACAGGCTTCCATGGGAATGGGCGATACAGGACTTGAACCTGTGGCCTCCTGCTTGTCGAGCAGGCGCTCTAGCCAGCTGAGCTAATCGCCCGTAGAAAGGTATCGTATTGGAAGGGATGAAGGTTGTCAATGCTGAAAATAAAATGTCGGGATTACCACTGGTCGTAATCTTCGATATAAGCCATGAGTCCATCGGGATTTATGACACGGATAGAGCGGTAACCGGTATCAATGAGGCCTTGTTGTTTGAAATCGGCCAGGACACGGGAGACGGTTTCCCGACTAACGCCTATCCGGACGGAGAGTTCCCGGTGACTTAGGGAGCGGATTTGTTTTTTATGAGCATCGGAATCCTGTCTGATATTATATTTTAACAGAAGCCTTGCCAGCCGGGTATGGACGGTTTCGAAGGATGCCCGTTCGAGTTCGCGGGTGAGACTAAAAATCGCCCGGCCCATCGTTTGCATTAACCGATAGCAAATGATCGGATTGGCCAGAAGCTCTTTTTCCAGAGAACGGGAATCCATAGTAAACAGGATGGAAGGCTCTTCCGCAACGACTGTCACCGCACTGGCGGCGGAAGTAATCATTTCAGCAAGACCAAAATGATGACCGGGCTTGATAATGCTGACGAGTTTTTCGCTGCCGGAGGAGCTTCGGCGGAGACAATGCATTTTCCCGGAATACACAAGGGAAAAAAACGTGATTTTTTGTCCCTGAAGCCAAAGCGTCTGCTGTTCCTGAAGATGCTGGATATGAATCAGTTTTGTGAGAATTTCGAAATGGGCTTTATCGAGCAGTTCGAACGCTCGAATACCGGAGAGGAACTCTATGATCTGTTTTTTTTCGATTTTCTGCGTGTTTTTAGGCAACATAACGTTATTTTACAGAAATGAGGGAAAAAAACAAATAAATAGTGATTTATATCACTATTTTATTATTTCCCCCTGTGTATTCTGTAAGTAATGGTGATGCTTTGATTTAGATACACAGAAAGATTTTAACTGCAAATTTTAAAAGCATTTTTACAGGTGTTATTCTCATGTCCAGCTCAGAAACTGTGGCAGCGGTCATAAAAAAAGGGCATTGCTCGGATTTACGCCAGATGGAAACAATCGGGGTGGAGCTGGATCCAACGAAAATGGCTGACTGGCAGGTCGCCGAAGCCGCCGAGCGGTCGATGAAGAAGATTCAACAGGTGGGGCAGGACTTGGGGATTCTGCCGGAGGAATTGATTCCATACGGACATTACATGGCCAAGGTGGATTATGCGAAGATTCTCGACCGATTAAGCGGGATCAGGCAGGGGAAATATATCGATGTAACGGCGATAACGCCAACGCCTCTGGGGGAAGGAAAGACAACTACGACAATCGGTTTGGTCGAGGGTTTGGGGCGGCTGAAGCAGAAAGTAGTGGGCGCGATCCGTCAGCCCAGCAGCGGGCCGACGTTTAATATCAAGGGATCCGCGGCCGGCGGCGGATTGGCACAGTGCATTCCATTGACGCCCTTTTGCCTGGGATTGACGGGGGATATTGACGCGATTGCCAATGCGCACAATTTGATGATGGTGGCGATGACGGCACGGATGCAGCATGAGGCAAATTACGATGACGCAACGCTGGCGAAGCGGGGTTTGAAGCGGCTGGACATCGATCCCCAGCGGGTGCAGGTGCGATGGGTGATGGATTTCTGCGCCCAGGCGCTTCGCAATATTACGATTGGCAAGGGCGGGAAGAATGACGGGCTGGAAATGGAGTCGGGATTTCAGATTACCGTTTCGAGCGAGATCATGGCGATTCTGGCGATTGCGAAGGACCTGGAGGATCTTCGTCAGCGGATGGGCCGGATTGTTGTGGCATATGACCGGAAGGGGAATGAGGTCACGACGGCGGATCTGGAAGTGGACGGAGCGATGGCGGCGTGGCTGGTGAACGCCATACAGCCGAACCTGATTCAGACCATTGAGGGGAATCCGATTTTTGTGCACGCCGGTCCTTTTGCGAATATTGCCATCGGCCAAAGCTCGATTCTGGCGGATCGAATCGGCTTAAAGCTGGCGGATTACCTGGTGACGGAAAGCGGATTCGGGGCGGATATCGGTTTTGAGAAGTTCTGGAATCTGAAATGCCGCTATTCGGGTCTAAAACCCAATGCGGTGGTGATTGTAGCTACGGTGCGGGCACTGAAGATGCATGGGGGCGGGCCGGCGGTCAAGCCGGGCCTACCACTCGATGCAGCGTACACCACAGAGAATCTGGAACTTCTGGAAAAAGGCTGTGCGAATCTGATCGCCCATATTGAGACCGTGGAAAAAAGCGGGGCTCATCCGATTGTCTGCATCAACCGGTTCCATACGGATACGGAAGCGGAATTGAAGCTGATTCGACGGATTTCAGAACAGCATAAGGCGAGGGTGGCGGTGTCGGATCACTGGCGGCGGGGTGGGGCGGGCGCGCAGGAACTGGCCGAAGCGGTCATGGATGCGTGTCGGCATGAGAATTCGTTCCGATTCCTGTATGATCTGGAAACCGCCCTGAGCAAGCGGATCGAGAAGATCGCCAGGGAAATTTACGGGGCGGATGGGGTAACGTATTCCGATATCGCGAAGGAAAAGCTGGCGAAATTTGAAGCGGATCCGGAGATCGGCAGGCTGGGGACGTGCATGGTCAAGACGCACTTGAGCTTATCGCATGATCCAAATCTGAAGGGACGGCCTGCGGGATGGACGCTGCCGATCCGGGATATTTTGATCTACAAAGGGGCGGGGTTTGTCGTGCCAGTAGCCGGGGATATTACGCTGCTGCCGGGGACAGGATCGAATCCGGCATTTCGTCGAGTGGATGTGAATAGCCGGACGGGGCGCGTGGAAGGGCTGTTTTAAGCCATCCGCATTGTTCTGCCTGTCAGTGGTTATTGGGATTTTTGAAGGGCCTGATCGATGTCGGCGAGGATATCCTGCACGTGCTCGATGCCAATCGAGAGTCGGATGAAATCCTGGGTGACGCCGGTGGCAAGCTGTTCTTCATCGGAGAGTTGCTGATGAGTGGTGGAGGCGGGATGGATGGCGAGAGTTTTGGCGTCGCCGATGTTGGCCAGGTGGGAAATCAATTGCAGCGAATCAATGAATTTCTTTCCAGCATTGCGTCCGCCTTTGATGCCGAAACCGATGATGGCGCCGGCGCCGCGGGGCAGATATTTTTTTGCCCTTGAAAAATCAGGGCTGGAAGAGAGGCCGGGATAATTGACCCAGGCGACGGCGGAATGCTGTTGGAGGAATTGCGCGACGGCAAGGGCATTTTCGGCGTGTCGAATCATGCGGAGGTGAAGGGTCTCCATGCCCTGGAGGAGCAGGAAGGCGTTAAAGGGTGAAAGAGCGGGTCCCAGGTCCCGCAGGAGAGAAACCCGGGCTTTGATGATGTAGGCGATGTTTCCCAGGGGCTTTAGGGCTTCGACGAAATTGAGGTTATGATAGCTGGGGTCGGGATCGGCGATGAGGGGAAAATTACCGCCGGTCCAGTCGAATTTTCCCGAATCGACAATCAGGCCTCCCAGGGAGGTGCCGTGGCCTCCAAGAAATTTGGTGGCAGAATACACGACGATATCCGCCCCGAAGTCAATGGGGCGAAGCAGGTAGGGGGATGATGTATTATCGACGATGAGCGGGAGTCCGTGATGGTGCGCGACGGAGGACAGGGCTTCGATATCGGCAACATCGAGTTTGGGATTTCCGATGCTTTCCGCATAGACCGCTTTTGTTTTACTATTGACGGCTTTTTCAATGGCCTGAATATCATTGGATTTGACAAATCGGACTTTGATGCCGAATTTCGCAAAGGTGTAATGGAACAGGGTGTACGTTCCGCCGTAAAGGTTGTCAGCGCTGATGATTTCATCCCCTGTCTGCGCGATATTCAAAAGAGCCAAAGAGATGGCGGATTGTCCCGAACTTACTGCCAGGGCACCGATTCCGCCATCCAGAGCGGCCATCCGCTTTTCAAGAACATCCGTGGTGGGATTCATTAACCGGGTGTAGATATTCCCGAATTCCTTGAGGCTAAAGAGGTTGGCCGCATGATCCGTGTTTTTGAACTGGTAGGAGGTAGTCTGATAAATGGGTACGGCACGGGCGCCGGTCGTGGGATCCGCTTCCTGCCCGCCATGAACCGCCAAGGTCTCGATTTTATAAGTCATTTTAATTGTCCTGATATAATATATTGTAAATAAAAAAGTTGCAATCCTTTCCAATATTCTACCAATAAAATAGGAATTAGGTAGTATCCTAATTCCTGGAAATAGACTGTCAATCTATTATTTGGAAAATTATTTGGCCGCCGGTTCGGTCACAGGTTTGATTTCCATCGGGTTGGGAACAGCAGGCTGGGGGGATTCGGCGTAAACAATTTGTGCCGTTTTAAACTGGAGTTCCATGAAATCCCGGACTTTTTTTATGGTTTTTTTCGATTGGAGATCATCCCGGATATCCGCTGATACTTCCTCCAGAGTTTTTGTCTGGGCGGGTTTTCGATCGGTGACTTGGATGATGTGGTAGCCAAACTGGGTTTCGACGATCCCGCTGATCTGCCCCTTCTGGAGAGCGAATGCGGCGGCCGCGAACGGTTCCACCATTTTCCCCTCACGGGGGAAAAAGTTCAAATCTCCGCCATTTTGTTTCGACGG
>CAZOTP010000193.1:0-6808 GCA_964582655.1 uncultured Pirellulales bacterium
ATGAGGATTTCTGCTACACCTGCGACCTCTCCCAGGGATACGTCACCATCAACGCGGATTACCATACATGAGATAAAATATTTCAAACCCTCACTCTCACTTTTTCCTATCTGTTTATTGTTTTCAAGAGTTTTTCAATGTTTTTCAGCCTTTCACCCTATCCTTTTTATCGACGCTGAATAGAGACGAGTTAATCAGAAAAGGTGATATTGGTGGAAATACACATCGTAAGAAATGAATTATATTCAACAGTTCTGCATATCAAGACTTCGAGAGGGACACAAATGCTTACATGAAAATGTAAACACCGATGAGTGTTTCAGCATAATTTTCGAAATCGGAATCAGGAGTTTGCTTTGGCGGTTTTGGGAGGGGATTTTTTCGCTGTGTTTTTGGCGGGGGCTTCGTCCGATTCCGGTTCGGCGGATTTGGATTTTGCTTTGGATTTGGAGTCGGATTTTTTGTCCCGGCCGAGGATGGCATCTGCTTCTTCGGCGGTTTTCGGCGGCCACGCGCCCTGCTGCTGGAGCTCCTTGAGGTGGTCGAGCAGTTTCATGCTGACGATGGTGCGGCATTTGGGGAACCGGTTGCAGCCCATGAAGGGGCCTCGTTTGCTTTGGCGGATAACGAGCTGGCCCTCCTGGCACTTGTGGCAGCGGACGCCCGTGGGCTGGGGCGGGGCTTTGGGAGGCATGATATTGCCCTGTTTGTCGAGCCGCTGGGTGGTTTTGCAATCGGGATAGCCGCTGCAGCCGAGGAACGAGCCGAATCGCCCCTTCCGGAGAATCATTTCCTTGCCGCAGTTGGGGCATTTGTGTTCTGTTTTTTCGGGTTCTGCGATTTTACCTTCGCGGTCGCAGGGCGCGGCGAATTCGCAATCCGGGTACGCCGAGCAGGAAAGGAATCGCCCGTTCTTGCCGAACCGATAGACCAGCGGCTTTTTACACTTGGGGCAGGTGTATTCGGAGGGCTGGGTTTCAGATTTGGCGTGGGCCATCTCTTCATGGGCCCGGTCGAGGGTTTCCTTGAACGGCCCGTAGAATTCCCGCAGGACCTCCACCCAGTCCAGATGCTGATCCTCGATTTTGTCGAGCTGCTCCTCCATGTGGCTGGTGAAGCGGAGGTCCATGAGCTGGGTGAAGTGCTCTTCGAGCTTGTCGGTGACGACGATGCCCAGATCGGTGGCGTGGAATTTTTTGTCGAGCTGCTCCACGTAGCCCCGGTCCTGAATCGTGCTGATGATGGAGGCGTAGGTGCTGGGTCGGCCGATGCCTTCGGCCTCCAGCGTTTTCACCAGCGACGCTTCGGTATATCGCGGCGGCGGGCTGGTAAAATGCTGCGTCGGCTCGATCTGCAGCGGCCAGACCGGCTGATTTTCTTTCAGGGCGGGCAGGAGCTGGTCGCCGTTGGCCAGGGCCATGCCCGCGACGCGCATAAAGCCGTCGAAGAGCAGTTTTCGCCCGTTGGCCTTGAAGACCGCCTGGCCCAGCGAAGTATCGGCGAGCACCTTCACCGTAGTGACATCCCATTTCGCCGGCGTCATCTGGCAGGCGACGAAGCGATTCCAGATGAGCTGATACAGTTTGAACTGCTCGTCGCTGAGGTCTTTGCGGACCTGATCCGGCGAAAGCTCGACATCGGTGGGCCGAATCGCTTCGTGGGCTTCCTGCGCGGATTTGTTGCTGGAGCTGTAGAATTTCGGCTGTTCAGGCAGGTAGGCGTCCCCAAATTCTTTCCGGATATAATCGCGGACGGAACGCACCGCTTCGGGCGCCAGGTGCGTGCTGTCGGTACGCATGTAGGTAATCAATCCCACGCTGCCCTGCCCGGAGAGTTCCACGCCTTCGTACAACTGCTGCGCGACCATCATGGTGCGTTTGGTGGAGAATCCCAGACGGTTCGCCGCCTGCTGCTGCAGGGTGGAGGTGATGAACGGCGGGGATGCCGAGGAGGTCGTCTGTTTGGTCGTGATTTCGCCGACCCGGAAGGCTTTTCCTTCCAGCGATTGAAATACTTTTTTGGCGCCCTTTTCCTGTTCCGGCCGGAAAGGTTTGTCCGCAACGTGCGTCAGCATCGCTTCAAAGGAATGGTGCGCCGCCAGCCACTCGATTTTCTGTTTTTCCGTCGGGGGCGAATCGGGATTTTGATTCAGAAAATCGGCCCACTGCTTGCCCCGCTGCGGCTGGTTCTCCGTTTGGAAATACCCCGTGATCTTCCAGTATTCCTCGGGTTTGAAGGCCTGGATTTCCCGCTCCCGCTGGACAATCAGCTTGACCGCAACGGACTGCACGCGCCCGGCAGACAGCCCCCGCGCAACTTTCTTCCACAGCAGGGGGCTGATTTCGTACCCCACAATGCGGTCGAGGATTCGACGGGCCTGCTGGGCATACACCTTATCCATATCCAGCGTGTGGGCATGCTCAAACGCCTGCTGGATGCTGCTTTTGGTAATCGCATTGAAAACCACCCGTCGGGCGTGCTGCGGCTTGATCCCCAGCGCCTCCACAAGATGCCAGGCGATAGCTTCCCCCTCTCGGTCCAAGTCGGTCGCCAGATAGACCGTATCCGATGCCTGGGCGGCCTTTTTCAGCTCCGCCAGAGTCTTTTTACGAGTGGGAATAATTTCATAAGTCGGCTCAAATGAATTACTTATGTCAACGGCAAGGGATTTGCTCGGCAGGTCGCGCACATGCCCCATGCTGGCCTTGACAATATAATTGGAACCCAGATACTTATTAATAGTCTTCGCCTTGGCCGGGGATTCGACGATGACCAGGGATTTGCCCGATTTTGGTTTTGCTTGTGCCATAGGTTTTATCGTTATCGGAAGGAGGATGTCCTTTCACACATATTTTTAGTCATTCTCGGTTGCAAAAAAGAATCAAATTGTTCCGCACATCCATAAGTCATTATATTCCAATATAATACATTCACGCAACCGCCGTTTTAGGGGGACTTCATAACTTTTTTTATCGGTCGAAGCCCTCTTCTCCGCCTGCCTTTTTCCCGAAAACCGCCTGCCGAATGCCAAAATCCAAAAGAGACCCGCTTATCAAAGCCGGACAGGGGTGTCAAGCGATTTCCCCCGTCCAGCGGGGCCGAAATGCCAAAAACCAATGCCCTCCGGTGAAATATATTTGAACGAAAACCCCCCGCCGGGTACAATCCTTTTTTCGTGTATGGATACGAAGTAATTTCTTAACTTGTCAGGCTTTATGGCCGATGCAGGAGACAGAAACCGCGACTCGAACCGCCGTCACATCGGCATGATGGAGTGATTGAATGTCCACACTACGCTGGTTCCGAAAAAACAATAAGAAAATTCTCGCGATCGCGACCGCCGCGCTGGCGTTTGCCTTCCTGTTACCCACCTTTGCCGGACGCAACCAGGGCCGAGACCTCACCGGCCGGGTTTTTGGCTCCCTCAACGATGGCAAAGGCGGTCGGATTGACATCACCACCGGCAGCCTGAACCTGGCCAACCGAAAAATGAAGTCCCTTGAAGCGGTAGGCCTTTCCTTTCTGCTGCGGCCCAATCTCATGGACTTTCAGGTCACGGCGACGCGGTTTCCCGAACTGGCTCTGCATCAGGTTTTATTCGCGGATAACCGCGACAGCCAGATGAACCGCAACTTTCTGTTCGAATACGCCCAGCAGGGAGGATTGGCGATGGACCGGGAGCAGATGGAAACCGTCTTTCAGGAAATCAATCAGTTGACCGGCTCGGAACCCGCGGAAACGGCGCTGTATTTCATTCTTCTCTCGGAAGAAGCCCGCCAAAGGGGAATACAAACCTCGGAACAGGAAATCGACGCCGTCCTGCGGCAATGCCTGATGCTGGGCCAGCAGGGATATCCCGTCATGACCCCGCAGAACGCGATGAAAATGAACGGGCTGACGGAATCGCAGTTTCGCTCGGCGGTGGGAGATTGCCTGGCCATCCTGGCGTATGCCCGCGCCCAAACCGCGTCGCAAAACATCAGTGAACCCCAGTTGAAAAAATTATTGCTGGACCAGGAATGCCGCAATCAGGTGAGTGGCAACTTTGTAATCTTTCCCGCCTTTGTGTTCCGCGAACAGGCCGGAGAACCGACGGAGGAACAGATTCAGGAGCAATTCAATAAATTCCGGACCGTACTGCCCGGGCAAACTTCGGATGCCAATCCGTTCGGATTCGGGTATCGGCTGGAAAACCGGGTGCAGACCGAATACATCCGCGTGGATTTGAAACCGCTCGAACAAAAGCTCCAGATGGAATTTTCCGCCCTTCCCGCTTCGCAGCGCGATCAGCAGCTTCAGAAATTCTGGACGGACAATCCATCCCTCTTCACCGAAGAGGTGACCACGAAAGATGAAAAGGGACAGGACAAAACCGAAACGCGAACCGTCCCCTTCGACGAAGCGGCGGAAAAAGCACGGCAGCTCCTGTTGGAGCAAAATGCCCTGACGGAAGCGACGCAGATCATCACCAAAGCCAAAAACCTCTGCGGCTTGGTGCCGGAAGCCGGTTCCGCCCCGGCGGACTTCTCCCAAATCGCCGCCGAACTGACCGCCGACACCGTCCCCGTGGAATATCATAAAACCGATTTCCTCTCCTATACCACCGCCCAGGGGAAGCCGGCTCTCAGCCAGTCCTATCTGGTGCAAAAGCAAACCCGCCTGCGAAGCCTGCTGGCCATGCTCTTCTCCTGCGAACCTTTGTCCAAAGGCCCGCAGTCCCGTCTGGATCCCGTTCCCGTGAAAATGATGGAAACGATAGCGCCGCTGGTCGAATATGATTACCGGGACCGGCCCGCCGCCGTCCTTCTGGCCCGCGTGACGGCGGTGGATCCCCAGCGCGATCCCGTCAGCATGGACGATGACGGCACGAAGGGACCGGCTTCGGCGGCCTCCCCCGAAAATGCCCAGAAGAGTCTGCTGCGAAACCGCGTCAAACAGGACTGGATCAGCGGGAAGTCCTACGAAATCGCCATTCAGAACGCCCGGCAGTTCGCCCAGGCCGCGCAGGCCGATTGGAAAGCCTCGCTGGAAAAATTGAACGAGAGCCTCCGGAAGGACCAGAAAAAAGATCAGCCGGAGCCGCCGAAACCCCAGGAAACGCCCAAGGAGCAGACGCCCGCTCCGGCGGCGGACACCGCGCAGAGTCCCACCCAGCCGGAAGCCTCGAAAACGGAGCCGCAGCCGGCCTCCGAACCGGCCGCCAAAGAGGAAGAAAAGAAAGAGGAAAAACCCGCTCCTACCGGTCCGCTTCGCGAAGACTCCCTGCAGAATCTGCGTCAGATGAACGAGCAGCTTCAGGAGATGGCCCGGCAGAACATGGGCGACTATTTCCGCAACCAGATGGTTCGGAACTGGAACTTGATTCGCCAGGCGGCTGATTATGCCTGCAAAAACAATCTCACGGCGCCTTCCGCCGCTCCGGTGGTCCTGGAAGAGCCTGAACAATTACGATGCGTCGTGTACAAGGACCTCCAGGTGAAATTCCCCGATGAAGGACAGTATCTCCGAAAAAAACCGCTGCTGGCCCAGAGCCTTCAGATCCTCAATCAGCAGCGGGCGGCTCTGGTGTATTTCAATCCCAATAACATCAAACTCCGATCCGGCTATCAGGAAAAACGAGAATCCGATGAGCCGTCGGGCGCAACAACCAATCCCTGATTTCGTCAGGGTTTTAGACAGGAGTATCCCCCTTGAAACGATTACCCATCTATCTGTTCTGCTGGATTTGCGGCATCCTTCCGGCGAGCCTTACCCGGGCCCAGGAAGCCCCCGCCGCCGCGGCCCCTTCGTATAGGGCTTCCTCCCCCGCCCATGAAACGCTGATTACGGTCGATAAAACCGAGCTGAAACTCTGGCAGGCGACTATGCTCAAGGATATCCGACTGGCGGACAATGTGTACAATTCCGTTCTGCAGTGGCTCGATATCCATCTTCTGGCCCAGGAAGCCAAAAAGCGGAACCTGGAGATTCTTGCGGTGGATGACTTTTACCTGACGTTCACCCGGGAGCAGTTTTTGAGCCTCGAGCTGTTAAAACAAATTCAAAAGGATATTCCCGAATTCACCGACGAACAGGCGAAAGCCTGGTATGAGGATTCCCTCCAGTATCGCCAGCCCTATCTGGCGGACGTCCAGCATATCCGCATTCAAAACCAGAAAAAAGCCGAAGAGGTCGCCGCCATGGCCCGCAAACCCGGCGCCGATTTTTCCGAACTGGTCCGAACCCATTCGGAAACCTCCGAGGGCGACAAACGCGCAAACGGATTTGTCAGCAACAAGGACATCACCCAGGTCACCAATTTCCTGGGCCGCTATCTGGGTGAACAGGCCTCCCGGGCCATCGAAAACGCAAAACCAGGCGATATCCTCGGCCCCATCCCCTGCACCATGGATTACGAGATTATCAAGGTCATCGACGTGCAGAAACAGCCCCCGCCCCCCAGCGTCGAAGCCATCCGGGAGCAAAAAAACACCACCATGCACCACCAGGAAATCCAAAAACAAAAAGGCTGTCGTGCCTCCCTGCTATCCAACTTATATTTGTCCATGCGGCTATATCTAAAATATGATCGGAATGAAAATGACTTATGAAAATTCCGGTAAGGTTTTTCACAGGTAATCCAAGCGCCTCAGCCTTGCGAGCCGAACCTGAACCAGCATCTAATATTATAAACTCGCCATTGCAAATAATGCCTGTGCATGATTGAGCTATTTTCAAGTCTGGTTCAGGGCTTCCAGTGCCAATTGTAATAACATGTACTTTGCCATCATGGAGCATTTCAAGTCCGTGAATACTAAATTTATTTTCG
>CAZOTP010000194.1:0-6783 GCA_964582655.1 uncultured Pirellulales bacterium
AGAAACTTGCCGCGATCACCCGCCGCGACCCCACCATCGCCGGCCGCATCTGGCCCGTCGCCGAAAACTTCACCGCCATCATCATCCTCGATCACCTCCTCGCCCATCTCGGCTATCAGGCGATCCGAAAAGACGGATCGTTATAGAGCGGGGCGGAGCTGCCTTTTACAATTCTCGCAAAGCCGCGCCAGCAGGATTGCCTTTATCCGTTTCTGGTTTTCGCGTCGCCGGGTTTTCGATAGAAAAGATGGATGATAAATCCAAGAACCAGTCCCCCGGCGGCAAGGAAAAGGGCCTGCTGGAATCCCCCATACGTTTGTTTGATGATTTCCATGAGCAGGGGCCCCGCCACGCCCGCCGCGCTCCACGCCAGCAGGATTTTCCCGTAGATGCTGCCGAGATGTTTCGCTCCGAAGGTGTCCGCCGCGTACGCCGGCATGGTGGAAAATCCCCCGCCGTAGCACGAAAGAATATAGCACGCGATGACGCCAAAAAGGATGGGGCTGGTGATTCTCGGCAGCAGCAGAAACAGCGGAATCTGAGTCCCCAGGATCAGGATGAATACCGTCTTTCGTCCCAGCCTGTCGGAAATCGCCGACCAGAAAATCCGCCCCAGCCCGTTGAACAACGCGCTGATAAAAACCACCGTTCCCGCGGCCGTTGCCGAAAGATTCACCTGGTCCTGGGCCATGGGCGAAAGATTACTGATCAGGCTGATCCCCGCCGTGATATTCAGAAAAAAGATAGTCCACAGGATGTAAAACTGGGACATCCGGACAGCGCCGGCGATGTCCCGGGATTCAGGGAGTGAGCCTGCTTGAATCTTCGCGCCGGCGGGGGGGCAAGGCGTTTTCCAGCCCGCGGGCGGATTGTTCAAACATTGGGCGGCGGCCAGCAGGAGAATCAGATAGATCGCGCCGCAGATATAAAACGTCACCGCCAGCCCCAGCGAGGGCAAGATCGCCGGCCCGATTTTCCCCATGATCGCGGCCCCGAACCCGAATCCCATCACGGCCGTGCCGGTAATCAGCCCCCGTTTATCGGGGAACCATCGAACGAGCACCGCGATGGGCGTGATGTACCCCAGCCCGTTGCCGATCCCCCCGATCACGCCATACCCCAGCCAGAGCAGCCACTTGGAGCCGATTTGATCCGCCAGCCCCGTCAAAAGCGTGCCGCAGCCGAAGAGCAGGGCGGCAATCGTCGCGATTTTTTTCGCCCCGGCCTTATCCACAAACCGCCCCCCGAACGCCGCGGCAAGCCCCAAAAAACTGATGACCATCATAAACGCCCGCCCCGCATCCATTTCGCTCCAGTGGTGAGCCGTCATAAACGGGCGTTTGAAGACGCTCCACGCGTACACGGTACCCAGCACCATCTGGGTCACAACGCCCGCGGCGGCGATCAGCCATCGATTGGTCGTTATCATTCCGTCTCCTGTCTGCCGGCTCGGTTCGGGCGGGCTTGAATGGGGCGGCGGTTTTTCGACGCCGATTTGTATCCCCCGGCCGCCCCCAAAAATAGGATGTATGTCACACGTTGCCGCGATTTTCCCGTTTTTCTTGACAGAAACCGCCTCGTTTCTTAGGATACCCCCCATAGTTCGAATCCGGTGCGATATCAAACCTTCTATAGGATGGTGTTTCATGAATGAAATGCTGACGTCCCTGCATGAAACGATAAAATGGCTCAACGGCCATCTCTGGGATCCCGCCATGCTCATCGTGCTGATGGGAACCCACATTTTCCTGACCCTTCGCCTCTTCTTCATTCAGCGGTATATCCCCAAAGCCATCAAGCTTTCCGTGACCAAAGACCCCATGGGCAAGGGGGATGTCAGCCAGTTCGGGGCACTCGCCACGGCCCTGGCCGCCACCGTCGGCACCGGGAACATCGTAGGCGTCGCCACCGCAATTTCCCTGGGGGGGCCCGGCGCCATTCTCTGGATGTGGCTGACCGGCGTCTTCGGCATCGCGACCAAATACGCCGAAGCCCTCCTTGCCGTCAAATACCGCGTCAAAACCGCCGACGGAACCATGCTCGGCGGCCCCATGTTCGCCCTCGAACGCGGGCTGGGGCAGAAGTGGCTCGCCGTCCTCTTCTGCATCTTTACCGTCTGCGCCTCCTTTGGAATCGGAAACATGGTCCAGGCGAATTCCGTGTCCGATCTTACCCATAAAACCTTTGGCGTTCCAACCTGGATTACCGGCGCGGTCCTGGCGATTATCACGGCGATTGTGATTCTGGGCGGCGTCAAGTCCATCGCCAAGGTGTGCGAGGGGCTGGTCCCTTTCATGGCGATTTTTTACGTGGCCGGCTGTCTGGTCATCATGTACCTCAATGCGGATTATCTCTGGCCCGCCGTCAAGATGATCTGCCACGATGCCTTTAACGCCCGCGCCGCCGGAGGCGGTTTCACCGGCGCCGTTGTGCTTGTCGCCGCTCGGGCGGGCGTGGCCCGCGGTCTCTTTTCCAATGAATCTGGCCTCGGCTCGGCCCCTATTGTCGCGGCGGCCGCACAGACACGAAACGCCGTCCGCCAGGCCCTGGTCTCCTCCACCGGGACCTTCTGGGATACCGTCATTATCTGCGCCATGACCGGCCTGGTTCTGGTCAGCACCCTCATCGCGAATCAGGATTTGTCCAAGTACGAAGGCGCCGAGCTCACCAAACACGCCTTCGCGCAGATTCACTATCTCGGACCCATCGTCCTGAATATCGGCCTGCTGACCTTTTCCTATTCCACCATCCTGGGCTGGAGCTATTACGGCGAGCGGGCCGTTGAATATCTGTTCGGCAAGGCCGGGATTATGCCCTACCGCATTCTGTGGGTCCTCTCCGTCATGGCCGGTTCCGTCCTCTCGCTCCGCCTGGTGTGGGAGTTTGCCGACTTGATGAACGCCATGATGGCCATTCCCAACGTCATTTCCCTCATTCTCCTCAGCGGCGTCATTGCGGCCGAAACGAAAAAATATCTGTGGGAAAACAGGCTCGATGAATCGGATTCCGATGAACCCCCGAAATGAGGCCTATGAAACACTGTCCGCTCCCCCGGCTGGATCAGCATCCGGAGGTGTACAAAAAGCTGCTGCCGTTTTGCCGATTGAAGCGGGGCGAAATCTGGCGCGATCCGCTCGGCAGGCACCGCGTCGGATGCCTGGACGCCGCCGACCCGGACGCCGTCCGGGAATTGATGAAGGGCCGAAAAGCCGCCCTCGCCGTCCATGATCCGCCCTACAATCTGGCCGCCTTCGAGGAGCGATCCGTCGGGGAGTATATCCGCTGGTCGCGAAAATGGATTTCCAACACCATCGAGCATCTGGCCCCCGACGCCTCGCTCTATATATGGCTGGGAGCGGATCAGAAAAATCACTTCCAGCCCCTCCCCGAATTCATGCTCCTGATGCGCGAATTTCCCTCCCTCCGCGCCGCCGCCTTCATCACCATGCGAAACCAGCGAGGCTATGGAACCGCCAAAAACTGGATGGCCATCCGGCAGGAACTCCTCTACTACGTTCAGGGAAAACCGTTCTTCCAGGTCCAGTACACCGATATCCCCAAAATCCTCCGAGGTTACTACAAACAAGTGAATGGCCGCCAAACCGAAAATCTCCAGCGGGGAAAAGCCCTCACCATCCGGCCCGGAAATGTCTGGGTCGATATCCAGCAGGTCTTTTACCGCATGGATGAAAACGTCTCCGGCTGCTACGCCCAGAAGCCCCTCAAAGCCATCGAACGGATTCTCCGGGCCAGCTCCCGGCCCGGCGATGCCGTCCTCGATGGTTTCAGCCATGCCGGCACCACCCTCCTCGCCGCGGAAATCCTCAATAGGAGTTGCTTCACCCTCGACTGCGATCCCCTCTTCTGCGAAATAACCATCCGGAGGCTCGAACATTTCCGCCAGACCGCCAGACGCGGGTGGCAGAATGGCAATCCCTTTGAACGCGAGCTGAAACTCCTCCATCCGGAAAAAAGAAAAAAAAGCTGATCCCTCAGAATCTTCGCCCCCGCAGCGGTTCTTCCAAAACAACAGCCCCACGCGCCAGCTTTATTGTCATCGCGAGGAAATTCGTAGGGTAGAACTTGCCCCACCATTTTCTCTTTTCGCACCTTTTACACTTTTCTCACCTTGAGCCGCTAGGCTCCACACCTTTCTCACCTTTCATACCTTTCGCCGACCTGTCCGCCCGTAACACACCGTGCGAAGGCGGAAGGCTTGTCACCCCTGCGCAGGCAGGGGCCCATCTTCTCTTTCTTTCACTTCGCACTAACCACTATCCACTAGCCACTCTCTTACCACTGACTACAATTTTTACTTTCCCCCTTGACCCATACCGCCCTTCCACTTATACTTCCACCCTATGGCAAAAAAGAAAAAGGCGATACAGGAATCTCCCGCGGCACCCGCCGCAAAACCATCCTCCCTCCTCGATACCCGCGTCATCTACTGTGGCGACAACCTCGAACAGCTCCAGAAACTCCCCGACCGATCCGTGGACCTCATCTACATCGACCCGCCCTTCAACTCCAACCGAAACTACGAAGTCTTCTGGGGCGAAACCAAAGAAAAACGAGCCTTCGAAGACCGACACGCCTCCACCCAGGCCCAGGTCGGCGATATGGGCATCGATGGCCGAATCTACCCCCTCTCCGCCGCTCCGAAGAAAAAAGCGGGCGAACTCGACTTCATGGACGCCTGGTATCCCATCCAGGTCAAACAGAAAGACAAGGTCGGCCGACCCGATATCGACGCCTTCGAAGCCGCCATGATCCGAGAAAACCGCGAAAAAGGATTCTTCGTCTCCTTCGACTTCTCCTCCGACGCCATCTCCGAAATCCAGTCCTTCTTCAAAAAATCCGGAAAATCCATCATCCCCCTCACCGTCAAAGACATCCTCGAAGAACAAATCGCATTCAAATTGGCGTAAAAAAATGGAGTAATTATGAGTACACAACGATATTCCGTAACTCCGCATCCGATCGAAACCCTCCTAACATGGGTAAAATCTGGCGAAATTGCGATTCCTGAAATACAACGACCCTTTGTTTGGGATGCAACAAAAGTTCGAAATTTGCTGGATTCTCTTTATCAAGGATATCCGGTAGGGTATTTGATTGCTTGGAGAAATCCTACCGTACGGCTGAAAGACGGTTCACATTCAGCGGGGAAACGAATTCTTATCGATGGTCAACAGCGAGTGACGGCATTGATGGCCGCCCTTCTTGGACGCGAGGTCTTAACAAAAGATTACGAGACTATTCGCATTCGCATTGCGTTTCATCCCTTGGAAGAAAAATTTGAAGTGGCGAATCCCGCCATCAAAAAAAATCCCGCATGGATCTATGATGTAGCGGAAGTGTTCGCTCCAGACTCCAGCCTGACTGACCTTACGGATAATTATGCCCAGAATAATCCGGCAGCAGACAAACGTGTAACATCAAAAGTTTTGGAAAAACTGCGCAAGATCATCAATAACCATGTGGGCATCATCGATTTGGCGGAAGACCTCGATATTGAAACGGTCACCGAAATCTTTATCCGCGTTAATTCCGCCGGAGCGGAACTTTCACAAGCTGATTTTGCCATGTCGAAAATCGCTGCTAATGATAACTATGGCGGAAATCTCCTGAGAAAAGCCATTGACTATTTCTGCCATCTTGCAGTAGCCCCGGAATTCTTTGTCAAAATCAAAGAAGGCGATCGTGTATTTGCCGCATCCGACTTCTTCCCTAAAATGACATGGATTAAGGATGTCAATGACGATATTTATGATCCTTCCTATACGGATATGCTTCGTGTCGCGTTTACCTCCGAATTTCGACGGGGAAAGCTTCAAGACCTGGTGGCTCTTCTTTCCGGCAGAAACTTTGAAACCAAACAATATGAAGATGCAATAGCAGAATCTTCCTTCGCCAGATTAAAAACAGGAATTCTTAATTTCATCAATCAAACGCACTTTGAACGGTTTGTAATGATCCTCCGTTCTGCAGGATTCATAACCAGCGATCTGATCGGCGGGCAAAATGCAGTCAACTTTGCCTACATTCTTTACTTGCTGGGTCGAGCAGAAAAAATAAATCCTGATGATATGGAGCGTATCGTTCGCCGCTGGTATGTCATGAGCTTGCTTACCGGAAGGTATTCTGGAAATCCGGAAACTTCTTTTGATTATGATATCCGACAGATTGACACACAGGGTTTGGTTTCATATGTAAATGCCGTTGTGGATGCCCAGTTATCTGATAGTTTCTGGATGTCACTCCTCCCTCAGCAAATGGAAACGTCTTCGGGAATCAGTCCTTACTTTCAGGTATATAAGGCAGCGCAGGTAAAATTAAATGATAAAGGCTTTCTTTCCCGTGATATTGTCGTCAGAGATCTGATCCTCAATCGCAGCGATGTTCACCACTTTTACCCCAAAAAGTATTTGAAAAAACTGGGGCTAAACAGAGGGCAATATAATCAAATTGCCAATTTCGTGCTTACTCAGAGTGAATTTAATATTGCTATTGGGGATCAATCCCCGGAAATCTATTTCCAAAAACTAGTTGATCAATGTAATGGTGGGAAAAAATATTATGGTGGTATTACTTCTCTGCACGAAATGCGGGAAAATCTGCGGATGAATTCTCTTCCGGAATCTCTTCTGGATGGAAGAATACCGGAATACGAAGACTTCTTAAAAGAACGACGCTCCTTAATGGCACAAAAAATTAAAGCATATTTTAATGGATTATAAGGTTAGAATGGCCACCTGGTCGCCCATGCGTTCAATCTTCCCG
>CAZOTP010000195.1:0-6714 GCA_964582655.1 uncultured Pirellulales bacterium
ACATCTCCGTACACGCTGAAGGAGTATCTCAACAAGCCGGAGGAAACGGAGTACGGCCGGCCTTTTTTTGCCCATGAATATTTGAACCTGTCGGTCGATGAGGATCCGCGGCTGGAACACCGGTACACAGGCGCCGTACGTGCGCCGGTCACGGAAGAGGTGTTTCGAAAGGAACTGCGGGACTATGGTCTTTCCTGGGAGTGGGGGACGGCGGTACTGGATGCGGGGCAGCAGTTGCAGCGGATGTATCAGAAGCTGGGGTTGGAGCAGGCCAGGCGTGATCCGAAGTGCGACGGGTATATCTTCTGGACGATTGTGGATGTGGGCTCTCCTTCGGCGCAGGGGCTGTTTGATCCATTCTGGCGGAGCAAGGCGGCGACGGCGGAGTATTTTTACTCGTTCAACCGGACGGATGCGCTGCTGGCGGACATCAAGCCTTCCAGTTCGATCTTATGCGAAGGTGATACGTTGCGAGTGGAGTGGCTGGTCTCTGCCTTCAGCGGGATACCCTTGAAGGAGCAAATTCTGCGATGGAAACTCATTCATGGCACAGGTATTCTGGCGGAGGGGCGGCTGGATTCAATTTCCATCGAAGGCGGAAGCCTTCAATCCCTCGGGTGTTCGACGTGCAGGATTCCGCCGGTTTCCCGCGCGGTCAAGGCTCAGCTGATCGGGGAACTGGTGGGGACAGGCATCGAAAATCGGTGGGATCTGTGGCTGTTTCCAAAAAATTCCCCGGATCGGATTTCCCTGAAAGCTGTGGGGGCGGGAAGAACCATGTACGGCTGGCTGAAGGCGAAGTATCCGGAGATTCACTTTACGGATGCGGGCAATGCCGAGGATGTGGAGATTCTGATTACGGATACGTTGGATGAAGGAGCCAGACGGGCCCTGGAACTGGGGAAAAAGGTGCTCTGGGTGGGTTTGCCGGGGCCCAAACCGGGGGCACAGCTGGGGTGGTGGAAGAAGAGCGGCCAAACAGGGACGGCAATTGCGAGGCATCCGGCATTTGGAGATTTTCCGCAGGATGGATTCCTGGACCGGCAGTTTTTCCGGTTGGTGGACGGCACGGTTTCGCGGAAGGAAGCAGTGTATCGTGATGCAGAGCCATTGATGGTCGGCGGGGGGAAGTACGGGTATCTGCTGTACACGTTTCAGGCGAAAGCGGGCGCTGGAAAACTGCTGGCGACGGGATTGAAGACGCTGGATGACCTGCCGGAAGCGGAGTATCTGCTGGAACAGTTTTTGTGGTACATGCGCAGCGATTCGTTCGAGCCTGCAGGACAAATCGATCTGACGGCTTTTCCTTCTGCGTGGGGATCGATGGATGCCCAGGGGAGACCCCGGATTATCAAGCGGGGGACGGTGGACCGAGGACTGGCGGAGACGACGCCAATTGTGTTTGGCGGGAAACTGTACCGGTTTGAATATGTTCATAAGGAGTACTGGGGCAACACGACGGGAGAACCGTATTTTCGTTTCGTGGAGCCGGAACGCGGGCAAGGGATTTCAACGCTGGCGGCGGGGTATCATACGGGCTGCGCATTTGCGGAAGGGGATACAATGGTTGTACTGGGGACGAATCGCTGGGGCGGGGATCGGGTGGACCTGTTTTATTCCACGGATTTAAAGACCTGGCAGAGCCGAAATGCCATGAATCTGCCGGGATACAAGATTTACAATACCTCCCTGTGCAAGGCGGGGGACCGGTATGTGATGATGTTTGAGATCGGCCAGCCGCGGGAACTGGCGGGAGCTCCATTTACGGCGCTGTTCGCGGAAAGCCGGGATCTGAAGGAATGGAAGGTTCTACCCCCGGAGTGCAATTATGCAAAAGATCGCTATACCGCCCCGCATTGCCTGCGGTACTGGGATGGATATTTTTATAATTTCTATCTGGAGAGTCTGGAAAATCCCCAGCGGTACCAGACGTATGTGGTGCGGTCTCGGGATTTGATTCACTGGCAGAGCAGTCCGCTGAATCCGGTGCTGGCGTCATCAGAGGAGGATCGGAGAATTCTCAATCCCGCTTTGCCGGAGGATCAGCAGGCCCCTGTGAAGCTGGTGAGCAATATTAATAATTCGGACATCGATGTTTGTGAGGTGGAGGGGCGCGTGATTATTTATTATGCGTGGGGGAACCAGAACGGAGAAGAATTTCTGGCCGAGGCGTTTTATAACGGCGGCATGGGACCTTTTTTAAAGGGATGGTTTCCGGAACCGGAGGTGTTCCGCGGGGAGATGCCGCCGGAGAACAGCATCTGGCTAGATACACTGGAGAACCTGAATTACGCCCAGCAAAGCAGTGGAGTACCGAAGGCGAGGCTGACGACGTCCGGCAATCCCATTCGATTGCGAGGCATGGAATTCCGGCATGGAGTGGGCGTGCAATCCAATTGTGCCATTGAAATTGATCTGGATGGAGGGGCAGAGCGATTTGCCGCCATGGCGGGAGTGGATGATGAGACGAATGGGAAAGGATCGGTGATTTTCGAAGTGTGGGTGGACGGGCTGAAGAAGGCGGATTCAGGTGTGGTGCGCGGCAAGGACAAGCCCCATGTGCTGGAAGCGGATCTTCGCGGGGCTAAGCGGCTCACGCTGAAGGTAAACAATGCGGGAACGTATTACAACGACCATGCGGACTGGGCAGGCGCGTATATTACTCTAGCGAAGGAAAGCGGGCGGAAACCGGAGATTGTAAAGACCATCCTGCCGGATGAACCGATGGAAATTGCATCGTACGTCCGCCAGGAGCCATCGATCAACGGTCCGCGCGTGGTGGGAGCGACGCCGGGACATCCGTTTTTGTTTCGAATTCCGGCCGGCGGGGAAAAACCGATACGGTTCAAAGTCCATCCGCTGCCGGAAGGATTGACGCTGGAGGAAACGACGGGGATCCTGCGAGGGAGTCTTGTTCAAGCGGGTACGTATCGAGTGATGATTACCGCGGAAAACCGGCTGGGCAAGACGCAGCGGCCGCTGACGCTGGTAGCGGGAGATCGGAAACTGGCTTTGACGCCGCCAATGGGATGGAATTCCTGGAATCTCTACGGCGGGCGGGTGGACAGCCGCATCGTTCGGGAGGCAGCGGATTTGCTGTTAGCAACAGGACTGGCGGATCACGGATACGCGTATATCAATGTGGATGACTGCTGGCAGGATGGGCGGGATGAGCAGGGGAACATCCGGGCGAACCCCCGGAAGTTTCCGGATATGAAGGGACTGGCGGATTATCTGCATGAAAGGGGGCTGAAATTCGGCCTTTATTCTTCGCCCAGACCCCAGACCTGCGGAGGGTACGAGGGCAGTTACGGACATGAACGGCAGGATGCCCGGCAGTGGGCTTCGTGGGGAATCGATTATTTGAAATACGACTGGTGCTCGTACACGAATATTTTGAAGGAGGAAACGCGTGCGGAATACATCAAACCGTACCGGATCATGCGGGAATGCCTGGATGAAAACGGTCGGGACATTGTGTACAGTCTTTGCCAGTACGGGCTGGATAACGTGTGGGAATGGGGTCCGGAGGTGGGAGGCAATCTGTGGCGGACGTGGATTGACGGCAAGGATGCATGGGATATTATGACGGAGGCTGGATTTCAGGAAAACGGTCCCGCGCGTTTTGCAGGCCCCGGGCACTGGAACGATCCCGATATGCTGGTGGTAGGGTGGGTCGGCTGGGGGGAAGAGCCCAGGCCTTCCCGGCTGTTCCCCAATGAGCAGATTACCCATATCACGCTATGGAGCTTAGCGGCGGCGCCGTTGATTCTTGGGTGTGATCTGTCGAAGCTGGATGCGTTTACAATGGACTTATTGACGAACGATGAAGTGATTGACGTGAATCAGGATCCGCTGGGTCGCCAGGCGGAGCGGATGGCAAAGACGGAAGAGCTGGAAGTCTGGGCGAGACCTTTGTGGGATGGAACGCATGCGGTGGGATTGTTCAACCGGTCGATGCAGCGAAGCCGCATTTCGGTGGATTTTTCCCTGCTGAATCGCGCGGGAAAGCAGCCTGTTCGCGATCTTTGGCAGCGGAAAGAACTGGGCGAATTTGAGAAGACTTTTTCGGCCGAAGTGCCCGTTCATGGCGCAAAATTAATCCGAATAGGAGTGACCGGGAACCAGGAGATTTTGTATGAACCCTAAACGCTATCCTCGCAGAGGATTTTTCAAGAAAGCCGCAGCCATTACGGCCGGGACGATTGGATTTCCGTTGCTTGTGCCTTCGTCAGTGCTGGGACGGGCGAAAGGAGTTCCACCCAGCGAAAAAATATTGCTGGGCTGCATTGGAGTAGGCTGGCAGGGCACAGGGAATATGAAGGATTTTCTGGAGGAGGCAGACTGCCGGGTGGTTGCGGTCTGCGATGTGGACCGGGATCACATGCTGAATGCTAAGCGGCTGGTGGATGAAAAATACGGCAATCAGGACTGTGCGACCTATTCCGATTTTCGGGAATTGCTGGCTAGGACGGATATCGACGCGGTATCGCTGGGATTGCCGGACCACTGGCACGCGATTCCGGCGATCGAAGCGGCGCGGAGCGGGAAGGATATTTTCGGGGAGAAACCGTTTTCGCATGATTTTCAATCGGGCCGGGCGATGTGCGATGCCGTAAAGCGGTATAAGAGAATCTGGCAGACGGGAAGCTGGCAGCGGTCAGAGAGGCATTTTCGACATGCCTGCGAACTGGTGCGAAACGGGCGAATCGGAAAGATAATTCGAGTGGAGGTCGGTTTGCCGGACGGACACAGCGATTTTGGCGGCACGAAAGGGCAGGACCAGATCAAGGAGCCTCCGGCGGAGCTGGATTATGATTTCTGGGTCGGTCCGGCGCCGTCAAGGCCGTACCGGGTATCGCAGATCCATAAAAACTGGCGGTGGAATCTGGATACTGGAGGCGGCCAATTGATGGACTGGGTGGGCCATCATGTGGATATTGCGCACTGGGGAATGGATTGGGATCGGACGGGACCGCTGGAAATCGAGGGAACAGGGGATTTTCCTCCGGCTTCGAATGCGTGGAACACTCCAACGCGATATCATCTTACAACGATATATCCGGGTGGGATTCCGATGATTATCGCCGGAGGATATGATACGATTCGCGGCGGAACGAAATGGATTGGGACGGATGGATGGGTGTGGGTAAACCGACGGGGAATGGAAACGCATCCGGCGGAACTGCAGAATGAAAAAATCGGTCCGGGAGAAATTCATTTGTACCGCACCAGAGGGCACGGTCGCAATTTTCTGGATTGCGTTCGCAGCCGGCAGGAAACGATTACGCCGGCGGAGACGGCGCACCGGTCGGCAACGCCGGGGCATCTGGGAATGATCGCGATGACCTTGGGGCGGAAGATTTATTTTAACCCGCAGACCGAGGAAATTGTCAATGACAGCACGGCAACGGGGCTGCTGAGCCGGCCCTATCGCAGCCCGTGGCGGCTGTGAATGCCCGGTTGAACCTTCATGGAGTGAATATGCAGAAAACAGCTAAAGATTTCAATCGAAGAGGATTTTTGATGCGGGCGGGAATCCTGGCCGGAGGAGCGGTCGGGTTTCCTTTTATGGTGCCTTTCTCGGTCCTGGGGCGAGGCGGAATCGTGCCTCCCAGTGAAAAAATCACGATGGGCTGCATCGGAATCGGCTGGCAGGGCGGCGGGAATTTGAAGGGCTTTCTGGAGGAAGGAGATTGCCGGATTATTGCGGTGTGCGATGTGGACCGCAAGCACCTGCAAAACGCCAAGCGGGATGTGGATGCGAAATATGGCAACGCGGATTGTGCGGCGTTTCATGATTTTCAGGACCTGCTGTCCAGAACGGATATTGACGCGGTATCGCTGGCTCTGCCGGACCACTGGCACGCGATCATTTCCATCGCGGCGGCCCAGAGCGGCAAGGATATCTATGGGGAAAAGCCCTTTTCGCACGATTTTCGCGAAGGCGTTGCCATGTGCCAGGCCATCCGGCGGCACAAACGAATCTGGCAGACGGGGAGCTGGCAGCGGTCGGAGAAGCATTTTCGCCAGGCGTGCGAGCTGGTGCGGAATGGTCGGATCGGAAAGGTGCGGCGAATCGAGGTGGGTTTGCCGGCCGGGCACACTAAACTGGGAGCATCCGGGGACGATTTTAAAATCGTCACGCCTCCGGAGAACCTGGATTATGACAGGTGGCTGGGACCCGCCCCTGATGCGCCGTTTTGCGAGGCACGGATTCACAAAACCTGGCGTTGGAATCTGGATACGGGCGGCGGCCAATTGATGGACTGGGTAGGACATCACGTCGATATCGCGCACTGGGGCATGGACTGGGACCGGACGGGACCGCTAGAAATCGAAGGCAAAGGCGAGTTTCCTCCCGCGGGCGACGTTTGGAATGCCCCGACGAAATATTATCTCACCGCGATGTATCCGGGTGAAATTCCCATGATTATCGCGGGGGGGCATCCAGAGATTCGGCAAGGTGTAAAGTGGATCGGGACGGATGGCTGGGTCTGGGTCCAGGCGAATGCATCGTCCGGCTTCTCTGCGCGGTGGGGTCCGGCGTGTGCGGTATTTTCCGGTAAGATGTGGGTCATCGGCGGGTATGATGCCTCACGGGTCCTGAACGACACCTGGTACTCTGCCGATGGCAGTACCTGGACGCAGGCGAATGCATCGGCCGCGTTTCCGGCTCGCGACTACCATACGGTGCTCATTTTCAACAGCGAG
>CAZOTP010000196.1:0-6702 GCA_964582655.1 uncultured Pirellulales bacterium
CAAAATGTCCTCGACGTGGTATTCCGCCACGCCTGCGTCCATTTTGGCCCTGCCGACTCGGCCTCGAACGTTTCGCTTGACCTCATGACAACTTGGTTATTCGGATAGGCTCTAAACCGGGCGGATTTCTCAATAATTCCGTTGCATAATTCAAATCTGTATTTAAAATGTCCGTTTTAACGGTGGAAAAACGGCATGGCAATACGGAAAGACGGCACCGATACCCGAACGAAGCTGCTGGATGCGGCGTCGGAGATTTTTGCGCAGCGGGGGTACCGGGAGGCTACAGTTGCGGAAATCTGTCATAAAGCCGGAAGCAACGTGGCTGCGATCAATTACCATTTCGGGGGAAAAGACGCGTTGTACGGGGCCGTCTGGAAACAGGCGTTTGAGGAATCGGTTCGGATGTTTCCGCCGGACGGGAATCTCCCCCCTTCCGCCTCCACGGAAGAGCGGCTGCGGGCGATGATTCACAGTCTTTTAAACCGCATTATGAACGATGGGAAAATGGGATACGCCGGGCAGATTCTGCTCAAGGAGCTTTCCGACCCGGTGGATGTGATTGACCAGGTTCGACAGGAAGCGATTTCGTCGCTGTGCGGGTATGCCCGGGGCCTCATCGCGGAACTGCTGGGCCGAAAGGCGGGAGAACAGGATATTCTGTTCAGCCAATGGAGCGTAATCAACCAGTGCCTGGCGATTGGATTTCAGAAAGGCAAGAACAAGCTTTCGCCGATGTTTACGGATCTGCCGCCCACCGCGGATCTGATTGATGCGCTGGCTGAGCATGTAACGGTATTTTCGCTGGCGGGAATCGCCGCCGTCAAGGCCCGAATCGAGGCGAATCTGACGAAAAAGAAGCACCTGTAAATCGAGTGTGACACAATGAAATTCCTTACGAGCCTTTTGATGGGAGCGGTGTTTGCCGGATTCAGCGGATGCGCGGCGGGACCGGATTATGAGACGCCGTCCGCGGAGTTATCCTCCCGCTGGTCGTCCGCGCCGGATCGGGAAACGGCGGAGGAGGCCATCCCGGCCGATCAGGCCTGGTGGAAGGTGTTCCAGGATGAACCGCTGGATGCCCTCATCGAGCGGGCGATCCGGAACAACCGGGACCTGCGGGCGGCGGTGTGCCGGGTAGAGGCGTCCCGGGCCGCAAGAAATTACGCGGCGGGAGCGTATTATCCCTCGGCGGACGCCTTCGGGGCCTACAGCCGTTCCAAGGCCAGCCCAGATGGCACCGTGCAGACGCCCGAATCACCGGACCCGATCAATCTGCATTCGGCGGGATTTGATTTCGGATGGGAAATCGATCTGTTCGGAAAAATCCGCCGTTCCGTCGAATCGGCGCAGGCCTCCTACGAGGCGGCGGCGGAGGATTACCACGATGTCATGGTCACCGTGCTGGCGGAGGTGTGCCGCAATTATATCGACCTTCGTACCGCGCAGGCGAGACTCCGCTATGCCGGCGAAAACGTGGAGCTTCAGCGAAAAACGCTGGAACTGACGAAAAATCTGTTTGCCGCCCAGATTGTGGGGGAGCTGGACGTTCGGCAGGCGGAATCGAACCTGGCAAACACGGAATCGGAGATTCCGACCCTGGTGATCGAGGAAGCGGCGGCGGTGTACCGCCTGGCGGTTCTGCTGGGCGAGACGCCCGATGCGCTGCCCGAGGACCTGCGAACCGGAAGCCCTCTGCCGGAGGTGCGGGACGACCTGGAACTGGGACTGCCGGCGGATTTGATTCGGCAGAGGCCCGATATCCGCCGCGCGGAACGACTGCTGGCCGCGCAGACAGCGCGAATCGGCATTGCGACGGCGGAGTTGTATCCTTCGCTGCGGCTGACGGGCATGATCGGGATTCAATCGCGGTCCCTGGCGGGCATGGGAAACATCCATAACAACATGTGGTCCTTCGGGCCTTCGCTGGACTGGAATGCCTTCGACGGCAACCGGATCCGCAGCGCCATCCAGATTGAAAAGGCCCTGACGCAGGAACAACTGGCACACTGGGAACACACCGTGCTGCGGGCTGTGGAAGAGGTGAACAACGCCGTGCTGGCGTATGAGCAGGAGAAAAAACGGAAGCAATCGCTGGACGTTTCGGTGGCGTCGCTGAAACGGTCCGTGGAACTGGTGGATATCCAGTACCGCAGCGGATTGACCAACTTTCAGAATGTGCTGGTCACCCAGCGGGCGTTATCCAACCAGCAGGACCGGCTGGCGGCAAGCGAGGGGGCGGCGCTGCAATCGCTGGTGCGCATTTACAAAGGATTCGGCAGCGGTTGGCAGCGGCAGACGGAACCGGATTCTTCGGATGCCGAACAACCGGAAACGGAGTAAGCGTCTTTTCAACAAGATTGTAAAAAATCTGCCTCTTCGCAGGAAAGGTGAAGCCACGATATGGGTAAAAAACTGATATTTATAATCTTTCTAGTAATCATCCTCGGAGGCGGGTATTTCGCCTATTGGAAATTGAAGGCGGCAAAACCCTCCGCTCCGGGACCGGCGAGCGGGCCCCCTCCGGTGCAGGTGCGGACGCCGGTGGTGCAGGATGTGGAAGAGTATTATGAGTTCACCGGCAACACGGCGGCCGTGGAGCAGGTCGAAGTGCGCGCCCGCGTGGAAGGATTTTTAACCAGCATCGCCTTTACGGACGGCGCGGAGGTGAAACAGGGAGATCTGCTGTTTACCATCGAGCCGGAGGCCTTTCAGGCGAGGCGGGATCAGGCCCTGGCGCAGCTCCAGTCCGCCCAGGCGGAACGGGAACGGGCGCAGCTCGATTATGAGCGCGTGGAAAAAGCCGTGCAGACCAACGCCGTGAGCCAGCAGGAGCTTTCGACGCGCAAGGCGGATCGGGAGAAGGCCCAGGCGGCGGTCGCGGCGGCGAAAGCGATTCTGGAAACCGCCGAATTGAATCTGAGCTATACGCGGATTGTCAGCCCGGTGGACGGGGTAGTGAGCCGCCGGTTTGTGGATGTGGGGAATCTGGTGGGAGCGGGCGAACAGACGCGTCTGGCGACCATCGTGAAAATCCGACCGATCTATGTGTATTTCAACGCCAGCGAAGAGCAGCTCCAGAATTATTTTCTCGACCACCGACCCGGGCAAAACGCCGCCGAGCCGGTACGGTTTTCGGCGGGGCTTTCCGAGACGGACGATTTTTCCCGGCAGGGCGTGCTGGATTATCTCGACAACCGGGTGGATTCGCAAACGGGAACCATCACCCTCCGCGGAGTGCTGCCCAACGAAACCCGTCCGCTGCTGCCGGGCATGTTCGTGCGCATCCGGGTGCCGACCGGGATTCGCAAAGACGCGGTTCTGGTCGAAGAGCGTGCGCTGATCTCGGACATCAGCGGGAAAACCGTTCTGACGGTGGATGAAAAAAATATCGTCCATTCGCAGCCGGTCCAGCTCGGGAAAAAAGTCGGGCTGATGCGCGTCGTGGAATCGGGGCTGGAGGGCCATCCGCGGTATGTGGTCAGCGGATTTCATTTTGCCCATCCGGGAAGCCCGGTGACGCCGATCCAGGCCGGCGAATCGAATCCGTCCGCTTCAGGCGGCCCGACAAACCAACCCTAACGAACCTCGAATCCCCGCCGGTCAGGCGGCAAGGAGACTGACCCGGTATGTTCAGCGCATTTTTCATTGATCGCCCGATCTTCGCCAGCGTGATTTCGATTGTGATTGTGCTGGTCGGCCTGATCGCCATTCCCCTGCTGCCAGTGGAGAAAACACCGGACATCACCCCCCCCACCGTCGTGGTCAACGCCGTGTATCCCGGCGCCAACGCGGAAGTGGCCGCGGAAACCGTGGCAACCCCCCTGGAGGAAGCCATCAACGGCATCGACAACATGCTGTACATGACCTCCAGCAGCACCGCCGACGGCCGCGTCCAGGTCACGGTAACGTTCGAAGTGGGGACGGATGTGGATATCGCCACGGTGCTGGTGCAGAACCGGGTTTCCATGGCCGAGCCCAAGCTGCCCGAGGAAGTCAAGCGGCAGGGCATCACCACCCAAAAGCAATCCTCCAATATCACGCTGGTCGTCAGCCTGATTTCGCCCGACAACCGCTTCAATGACATCTACATGAGCAATTTCATCAATTTGCGGGTGAAGGACGTGATTTCCCGCGTGCCGGGGGTGGGAAACATCACCGTGTTCGGGGCAAAGGATTTTTCGATGCGGCTGTGGCTGGATCCGGAAAAACTAAAGGCCCGGGATTTGACCACGGAGGATGTGCTGAAAGTCGTGCGGGAGCAGAACGTGCAGGTGGCGGCGGGCCAGATCGGATCGATGCCCAGCCCGAAGGACCAGCAGTTTCAATACACGCTGAAAACGCTGGGGCGGCTGAACAGCCCCGAGCAATTCGAGCAGATCATCCTGAAAGCCGGGGAAGACGGCCGGATCCTGCGGCTGGGGGAGATCGCGCGGGTAGAGCTGGGCGCCGAAGCGTATTACTGGAACGTGAAGCTCAACGGAAGCCCTTCCGTGGCCATGGGCGTGTTCCAGAATCCCGACGCCAACGCCCTGGCGGTGGCCAACGGCGTCAAGAAAGCCATGCAGGAAATATCCAAGACCTTTCCGGAAGGCCTGGAATACCGCATCCCCTACAACCCCACGCAGTTCATCAGCGAATCCATCCATGAAGTGCTGATTACCCTCTGCTTTACGGCGATTCTCGTCGTGCTGAGCGTCTATATCTTCCTGGAGGACTGGCGGGCCACGCTGATCCCGTCTATCACCATTCCCGTTTCGCTGATCGGAACCTTCGCCATGATGTACGCCCTGGGCATGTCGATCAACACGCTGACGATGTTCGGCCTGGTGCTGGTCATCGGGATCGTCGTCGATGACGCGATTGTCGTGGTGGAGAACTGCAGCCGCATCATCGAGGAAGAACATCTTTCTTCCAAAGAAGCCGCGTACAAGGCGATGAAGCAAATCACCGCCCCGGTCATTGCCACCACTCTGGTGCTCCTGGCCGTGTTTGTTCCGACGGTCGTGATGGGAGGCATCACCGGAAGACTCTATCAGCAGTTCGGCATCACCATTTCGGTGGCCACGGTATTTTCGACGATTAACGCCCTGACCTTAAGCCCGGCAATGTGCGCGATGTTTTTACGGCCCCACAAAAACCAGAAACGCGGATCCTCCGGGCTGTTTGACCGAACCATCATGAAGCCGAGCACCCGGTTTTATACCGGCGTGGTCGCCAAGCTGGTGCGGAAAACGGGAATCGTCATGGTCCTGTTCCTGGCGATGACCGCGGCGTCGCTGCTGGGCCTGAAATCGCTGCCGACGGGATTTATTCCGGATGAAGACGAAGGCTCCATTTTTATCAATGTCCGGCTGCCCGACGGGGCGACCCTCGAACGGACGAAACAGGTCATGTCGCAGGTCCAGACCATTCTGGAAAACACCCCCGGCGTGAAGGATTTCGTCATGGTCAGCGGCTATTCGATCCTGGACAGCGCCATTCTCCCCAACGGCGCGATTTGTTTCGTAAATCTGACGCCCTGGTCCCAGCGCAAGGATCCGGCGCTGCAGACGGCGCAACTGATCCCGCGTCTGCAGGGTGAGTTGTTCGGGATTTCGGACGCCTTTTGCCTGGCGTTCGCGCCCCCGGCGATTCGCGGTCTGGGCCGGTCGGGCGGATTCGAACTGCAGCTTCAGGACCGGGGCGGCGCGGGCATTCGAAATCTCTACAACGCCTCCACCGAGCTGCTGCAGCAAGCTAACGCCAGCCCGGTCCTGACGCGAATGAACAGCACCCTGCGGGCCAACATCCCCCAGATGTATGTCGATATCGACCGCGTCAAGGCAAAACACCTGGGCGTTTCCCTCGATACGGTGTTCGGAACGCTGCAAACGTATCTGGGCAGCTCATACGTGAACGACTTCAACCTGTTCGGGCGGACATTCAAGGTCATTGCGCAGGCGGACGCCGGCTTCCGGGGAACGGCGGAGAACATCGGGCGGCTGGAGGTGCGAAACCGCCAGGGGCAGATGCTGCCGCTGGGCACGCTTCTTTCGGTGCGGGATACCGTCGGCCCGCAGATCGTAACGCATTACAACCTGTATCCATCGACCACCGTGACGGGCAGCGCCAAACCCGGCTTCAGTTCCGGACAGGCGATTGCGGAAATGGATCGATTGTGCCGGGAGTATCTGCCCGAAACCATCGGCTACGAATGGTCGGGGATGAGTCTGCAGGAAATCCGGGCGGGCAACGAGGCGCCGAAAATTTTCATGATCGCGTCGCTGTTTGCCTTCCTGTTCCTGGCCGCGCAGTACGAAAGCTGGAGCATTCCGCTGGCGATTGTCTTCGCGGTGCCCCTGGCGCTGCTGGGGGCGGTGCTGTACACCTGGGCGCGGGCTTATGAAAACAATATCTATACGCAGATCGGAATCGTGCTGCTGATCGGCCTGGCGAGCAAAACGGCGATCCTGCTGGTGGAGTTCGCCAAGACGCATCACGAAGAGGGGTTCGGGATCGAGGAATCCGCCGTGGAAGCCTCGCGGCTGCGGTTCCGCCCGATTTTGATGACGGCGCTGTCGTTCGTGTTCGGGACCATTCCGCTGGTCATTGCCACCGGCGCCGGCGCCGTTGCCCGGCGGGCGCTGGGAACGGCGGTGTTCGGCGGGATGCTGCTGGCGACCATTCTGGGCGTACTGATGATCCCGGTTTTCTATGTCG
>CAZOTP010000197.1:0-6685 GCA_964582655.1 uncultured Pirellulales bacterium
GTAGCTCGTCGGGCTCATAACCCGGAGGTCGCAGGTTCGAATCCTGCCCCCGCTAGTGGTTTAAATTGTGTAGGGACAAGCGTTTAGGCTTGTCCAATTTTTTATGCGCCAACCGCAAATATAGCAAAAATGTAGCAAAATTCGCAAGTCATCATGTTGTAAGCATCGCTGGGACAGGCCATGGTAAAATTGGCAAGATCGGAGAAAAGCCATGGCCCGTATCTACAACCAATCCGTGTGTCAGCGGGATAGCCGTGGTTTATACTGGTGGTGAAAAAATAGGGATACCCATGGCAGCGAGCTTCGCCTGGATATCCTTAACGGGAACTGAGCGGAGGTCGGTTTCTTTTTTGACGGCCAAAGCGGCGGCAATGCCGGCAGCCTGGCCCATTTGTGCTACGATGCACTGGACGCGCACGGCACTCATGGCCAGATGGGTGGCGCTGAGACATTTGCCCACAACCATCAAGTTCTTCATTCCCTTTGTCAACAGCGCACGGAGCGGAATGCCATAGCCGCCCGGCGGGATCGTCACCGAGGTTTCGCCAACGCCATACCTCTGCCCCCAGACGTCCACGGTGTAGGTTCCGAGGGCGACCGTGTCATCCGGCCGTTTCTCGCTGATGAGATCGTTGAGAGTCAATATATAGTCGCCCACCACGCGGCGAGTCTCTCGAATGCCAAGTTTCGGCGCCACGTGGGCGACAAAACCGTTGTCATAGAGATAAGCAATATCGTTCTCAATCTTCAAAAGTGCTTCCGCATGTGCTTCCGCTATGGTGATGGGGCTGCGCGTATCTTGGCAGGAAACCGTTCCGGCCCACTGCAGATTCGCATTGCCTGCCTCCGTCGGAGATACTTTAGCACTATGAAGTTTACGAATATCAATTTTGGCGTCTGACCGCAGGCGCTGGCTTATCAGCATGAGAGTGCATAACTGGACCTGTTCACTGGGCGTATCGGGGCCTATCGGCTCGTTGAATTCACTCCTGGCCTCGGTGCCATAGCGACATTCACAACCTGCCATAGAAGCCACCATCCCTGCACCGGTTGCGTCGATGACAACGTCCGCCTCGATCGTCTGAATATGGCCATCTGGGCGATGAATGGCCACACCACGAATACGGTTTCGGGAGCCTTCGCTGACAAGCACTCCGGTCATGGGTGAATAGCACCACAAATCCAGATTCGGTTCTGCCCGAAGCAAGCGGGAAATCACATGCACATAAGCAGAAGGTGTAAACCACGGGCCGTCAGGCGGCACTACTTGAGGCACGGCCTTCACACTGAAATCGCGATCCAGCAGGGCAATCATTTCGCCATAAATGCCGACAATGGGACCGCCGCAGACCATGGTGACAAACATATCGACAGGCGCTCCACCGGGAACACCGTCCTCTTCGATCAGAATCACCTTGGCTCCGGCGCGAGCCGCGGCAATGGCGGCAGGCACTCCGGAAGCTCCCGCCCCCACCACCAGGACCTGGGTGCGGACGGTATCTTTCAGATCCGCCCGAGGGCGGACTTCCCTGCGTGGCTCCGTTGTCGAGGCCTCGCCGACCGTTATACCCACTACTGGCGCGACTGCGGCACCTTTCAAAAATTGGCGTCGATTCCAGTTTATCATCGGACTAATCCTTTTTGTTTTGGCGGCGGCGAATCAATCTACGGGCATTTTAAGGGAATCACAGTTTCAGTAAAACGCCTTGTCCGGCAACAAGCCAATATTCGGTTCCGGTATCGAGGGGGCTTGGATTTTCCGAGGCGGTGGAGATGATATAGATGGTTTCTTTTTGCTCAGTCAGTTCGATTTTGAACTTAGCGGATTTCTCCAGGCTGAGATTGACCACCATAACGAATGGATCGCCGGCGGCGTCCGTAAATTCACCGACCATCATCGGAACTTCGCTTGAGACATTCAGCACCCGCTTGCCGGGGAGGATGGGTAAAGAAGCCAGCGGCGCCGGCGCGGTGAAATACACTCCCGTTGAGGTCAGGCGATTCATCACCGGGCCTAAAACGTTCAGTTGACGATTGATTTCCTGAAGAAAGTACCAGGAGGGCGTTTTCCGCCCATAGCCGTCGATGGGAGCGTAATCCTGGCTGCGTAAGGCATAATAGGTGAACCAGCTTACGCCGCGTCCTCCCGCCGCCAAGGTGGTATAGGCCTGGAAACTCAAATTGGCGGGGGAAGGGATGGGAGTGTGGAAGCGAAGCTGATTGGAAGATACGATGTTCCAAAAAGGCAAGCCATGTTTCAGGGCGGTTTCGCGGACGGCCAGCAGATTGGCGTAGTACGACGATTCCCCTCGCCACTTTGCGGAGAGATCCATGGAGTGCTGCACGATGTAATTGTCATAACTGAGGAATTGCGGTTTGACCTGGCTGACAAAGCGTTCGAGATATTCGGCGTAACTGGAAGTTTCGAAGGGGGTAATATCAAGAGCGGCTTTATTGCCGGGATCCTTCAAAGCATAATCCGGGTAAAGATTGATGTAGGCCAGTTTACCGGGAGCATATTTCTTGACACATTCCACCGCAACGGCAAGTTTGCCGAAAGCCGAAGCGCCGGGTTCGTCACAGATGAAGTAGCCCAGAACGGCCGGGCTGTCGGGGTTTCTTTGGACCATATCGCGGATTTTCCGGTCGATCTGGTCATCGGTGAGATTTTCCTTTTTCCACATGACGCTCCACTGATCGAATGTCACATCATCGCTGTCGCCAAAAACCAAAACTTTCAGTCCGAATTTTTCATACCAGGCAACATCTTTTGCATGAGCAAATCCCGCCACGGTGAAATGGCAGTCCCTGATGTCCTGCAAGGCCTGTTGTATTTGCGGCTGCTGGTTTTTCCAGCCCCCCTGAATGTCCCAGCAGAGAACCGGAAAAAATGACTCATCGATCACCGCCTTATTATCGAGCGATTCGCACTGTGCTCGAGGAGGCGTCAGGGAGAATGTTGCGGCAAACACCATAACCAGTCTCCATAACGCATCCCGTTTGCGCGAGCCTTGAAGAATCATCACAATATGACTCCTTATACTCTATTTTATCCCCCCAATGCCGGTTTCCCTTTGTCCAGCCTTCCGTTTTGGTCCGGCCGACTGATTTTTTTTGGCAAATGATGTCCAACGGATATAATAGCTTGTGATGTGTACTCTGTGAAAGGTATTTTGCGGTGTTCTACGCAATCCGGTTTCTACTGGGCGTCATAGGGATGCCGCTGATTCTTTGGAGAACGCTTCGGTTTCTATGTTATTCCCGATACAGAAATTTTTCTCCGTTGTATAGTACTTGTACCTTTCCAACATACACCGTGTTTTTTTTGTTTAATCCCGTAACACAAATGACAAGGACAAATCCAATGGCATTTTTACCAGGAATTTTAGGGCATGGATTTTTATGGATAGGGCTGATTTCGGCGGCGGCGCACCCGGCCTATGGCGATGTGCGCTACTGGCGTGATTCGATCACCATCCCCACCTACCCGTGGGAGGAAGATATCAATCCCAAGTTCTGGGCCTTGGAGGGAAGGGTCAAAGGATCCACCACGGTCAAAGCGCCGATTATTTATCCTTATACCATGCAGGATCACCTGCTGCGGATGAAAGAAGATCGGACATACAAAGCGGTCTATCTGGAGAATGAATATCTGCGCGTGATTTGCCTGCCGGAACTGGGCGGTCGGCTCCATTCGGTGCTCGATAAAACGAAAAATCAGGAAATGTTTCATCTCAACAATGTAATCAAGCCCGGCATGATCGCCATGCGAGGCGCGTTCATCAGCGGCGGCGTGGAATGGAACGCCGGCCCTCAGGTTCATACCGTGAGCATTGTCTCCCCGGTCGATGTAGTTCCGGGCCGCAACCCCGACGGTTCGGCTTATCTGGAAATCAACAATCTGGAAAAATCCCTGCGAACCCGCTGGACGGTTCGGCTGACGCTTCACCCCGGACGATCCTATCTCGACGAGACCATTCGGCTTTACAATCCGATCGATGCGATGAATCCCTATTATTTCTGGAACTGCACCGCCCAGCCTCAGGGTGACGACACGCGGTTTATTTATCCCATGAGCCTGGCCACCGATCACAACGGAGTGGAATTTTTCTCGTGGCCGATCCACAAGGGCAGGGATTTGTCCTGGCTGAAAAACCATGACATCTGGACCTCTATTTTTGCCTATCAATGCCAATATGATTTCTTCGGCGCATATCATGTACATACGAACCGGGGGATTGTGCAGGTCGCCAATCATTACGAGCTGCCCGGCAAAAAGGCCTGGACCTGGGGAATGTGGGACTTTGGGAAAGTCAGCCAAACCAATCTGACCGACGACGATGGGCCTTATATTGAGGTGCAGAGCTGCCCCCTCCCCACCCAGTCTGATTATGGCAGTTTGATACCGAGACAACAGGTTTCCTGGCAGGAATGGTGGTATCCCGTGCATGATCTGGGGGACGGGTTTGAGTATGCCGCCAAAGACCTCGCGGTTCAGCGGGAACAGCACGGGGATGAGATTACTTTTCGGATGATCGCATCCGGCGTTTTTCCTGAAGCGAACTGCACGATACGCCAGGATGGCGACCTGGTGTTGGAAAAGAAACTCGATTTATCCCCTCAGGACACCCAAGTCGTCTCTTTCAAGCTCCCCACGGCCAGGCCGATCGACTTCACCGTTCAAACTCAGGACGGCTATATTCTGGCCAATTATACCAGCCCCCTGCCCATTCCGGTGGTGTCCCCGCCAACCGCGAAACGCTTGCTGGATAAATCGGATCATGAACTGACGCTGGAAGAAACCTGCCTGAAGGCCCAAATTCTCGATCGAGCCGCGAATCGCACCCAGGCCCGCGACTATTATCTCAAATGCCTGGCGCAGGACCCGTTTTATCGCGATGCGCTGTTCGGCCTCGCCGTTCTGGATTTTGAAGCGGGACAATATGACACCGCCAAAGACTATCTGCAGAAAGCGTTGCAGCGAAAACCGAATGACCACGGTCTGTGCTGGTATTTTCTCGGCCTGTGTCATTATCGTCTTGGAGAGTATCAGGATGCCTTGTCATGCGGTTATCAGGCGGCCCGATGCCCCGGTACAAAGTCGCTCGGTTATGATTTGGCCGGCCGGGCCGAGTGGAATCTGCAGCATTATCAAAATGCCATATCGGCGTTCCGAAAAGCGGTTGACTCCAATTCATCCGATACCGGGTCGCAGGATCATTGGTTGATTTCTTTATATGCTCAGGGAGACCGCACTCAGGCGCAAAATGAGGCGAATCGCCGGATCGGGCAGCGCCCGACAGACCTGGTCCCAAGGGCAATTCTGGCCCTGCAGGGAGCAGTATCGTTGAAGTCCTTCGGTGAAGAACTGCGAGGTTTTGCCGGCGAGCCGGAATTTGAAATCCTGGAAACCGCTCTGGTATTTGCCGACATGAACTTATTCCGGGAAGCAGCAGAGCTTGTGCAGGCGGCTTGCCTGGATAACATTCCTGAAAACCGGCATCCGCCGCTTCCTTTGTATTATCTCGGTTATTTGTATGGCAAGGCAGGCGATCAGAAACTTGCCGACGATTCCCTTTCCAAAGCATCACAAACCTGCCGCGATTTTGTTTTTCCGTCCCGACCGGAAGAAATTCCTGTTTTGCTGTTTGCTTTGGATCGCAATCCAAACGACGCCTGTGCCCATCAGCATATCGGGAATGTACTGGCGGGTCTGGGACGCGTGGAAGAAGCCGTACCGCACTGGGAAACCGCCGGAAAATTAAATCCGGCGTTAAGCGTATGCTTTCGCAATCTGGGACTGTATTATCAGACAAAAAAGCAGGATCTCGACAGGGCGGCGGCCTATTATCAGCAGGCGATCGCGGCACGGCCTTCCGATCAGACGCTCTACCGGGATTTGGCGGAAATCTGGATGGCAAAGAACAACCGTCCGGAGGCAATTGCCGTATTGCGCCGCACTCCCTATGAAAAAAAGCTGCGCGATGACATCAAGATGATGCTGGCCCGGGCGTATCTGGAGGAACAGATGTACGATCAGACTCTGGGTCTGCTTGAAAACAGCGACCGGATCATCGTCTGGGAAGGCTCCACGGAGACCTGGGATCTGTATCATAACGCCCATAAGGAACGCGGAAAAAAACGGTTCGATTCGCAAAAGTATAAAGAGGCGCTGCAGGATTTCGACGCCGCCCTGCTTTACCCGCAAAACCTGGGCGTGGGCCGAGGCCAGAAAAGCGAACTGGCCGAGGTGCATTACTGGCGGGGAGAATGTTTACAGGCTTTGCAGCGGATTGCCGAGGCACGCCAGGCCTGGCAACAGGGAGCGGAGAGTCCGGAAGGTTCTGAAGCACAAAATAACTATCGACAAAAGTGTCAGCAGGCTTTTGAAAAGGGAAAGGAAAATAAGTGATACGCATATTTGTCCAAGGTCATTGAAAAACGGGAGAAGACGAGATTATGATGCGTAAATAACAAGTAAACCATTTCCTGTCCTACGACAATTGAAGTGGTGTAGGAATATGGAATGGATTGACAATCTCTTTCGGTGGTGTCATTAATTTGTCATATATTTTGTGCGCATGATGCGGATCATGCACAACATGCACAATTGAAGTTGCCCTTGTCGTGATAAGGAGTTGCGCGTAAATGTCGGTGCTGCAGAAAGTTACGATTTTTTGCATGA
>CAZOTP010000198.1:0-3963 GCA_964582655.1 uncultured Pirellulales bacterium
GCTGCTTTCTAATTTGCTGGCGACGAATAATGGAGTTTTGTTAGAGTGCCTTATTGTCACTTTTTCTCCAATTTTCAAACCGCCAAACCTGCCAACATTGCCCAGCGCCCCGCTTCCTGCCCCTGCCTGCGATAGGAATAAAACAACTCGGGATTTTCATAGGTGCAGTATCCGCTGATCTGAATCTGATTACGGGGGACACCTACGCGGATCAACTGACGGCGATTGGATTCCCATAAATCAAAATTCCAAGTCCCACCGCCGTTTGAATCGGCAGATGGTTTCGAAAAACATTGCTCCGTGGGATGCAGTTTTCCCCGTGCGGCGTCAAGGACTTCCTGCCCCACCTGATAACATCGCGGACAAATCCCGGGTCCTATGCCCGCCAGCATCCGATCCGGCTTGCAGGAGAGTTTATCCATCATCGTTTGTATCAAATTGGCCGTGATTCGCTGAACGGTTCCCCGCCAGCCGGCGTGAGCAAGCCCAATCGCCTGTACCACAGGATCATAGGCAATAATCAGCGGGCAATCCGCTCCCAGCAAAAGAACGGGCAAACCGGGGATTGCCGTACATACCCCATCGGTTTTTTCAAAAAACTGCCCGGGCTTGTCCGCAACCGCGATGTCCCGGCCATGAACCTGATGAACCCGGACCATCTGTGCCTGAGGCAAATCCAGAGCACGGCAAAATCGCTGAATATTCTCTCTTGCCCGTTCCTGGTTCCGGGAGGAAAAATCGAATTCCGCCCCCTCTTCCTGCCGCAGCGATATTCCATGACGCAATGTCGGGTAGGAACGGAGATGGTCAAATTCCAACCAGGCAAGGCCCTCTCGGCGGATTCGACGCATGGGTGAAGTTGCCATCAGGAAATCTGCAGAACTACTTTGATTTGATTCGGCTGCTTTGCCCGGGCCAATGCCGTTTCGCCGTCCGACAGAGGAAACGCGGACGTAATCAATCCATTCACCACGACATGATCCGCCGCCAGGGCATTGATCGCTTCCGGAAACGGGCCGCAGCGGGATCCAATCAGGGTAATCTCATCCACCACCAGAGGGGACAGATCCACCGGCTTATCCGCCACCCAGGTGCTTTTCAGAACCAGTTTCCCCCGCGGGCGAACGAGTCTGCACGATGTAGCGAATCCCTCGGGAGAGCCCGTGCAGTCCACCACCACGTCCCATTCCGGTTTGATGACAAAATCCTGCAGTAGATAAGTTTGAATCCCCCGTTTTTCGCAAAATTCAATCTTATCCGGATGTTTTCCCAGCAGCACCACCCGAGGACTTTTGGGGCCGATCCGCAGGACCTGCACGGTTAACAGTCCCAGCCTCCCGTCGCCGACCACAATGACTTTTTGCCGGGAATCCATCGGGACCTGACGCACAACCTGCATGGCGGAGGCAAGCGGCTCAACAAATATCGCTTCCTCATCCGTTACCGCATCGGGCAGCACATGCACATTCCGCGCCGGAACCGAGACAAATTCCGCAAATACCCCGTCATGCTTGTCGATGCCGATCACCTGACGGTTGCGGCAATGGTTGCTCAAGCCGGACTGACACATATCGCATCGACCGCAGATGCAATTGATTTCCGCCACCACGCGTTTGCCCTGAAGATTCCGGGGACCTTTTGAAACGACGCCGACGAACTCATGCCCCATCACTCCGTGAAAGTTCATATACCCTTTGGCAATTTCCAGATCGGTCGAACAGATTCCCGCTTTGCGAACCGAAATGAGAACCTCCTCTTTTTGCGGAACCGGGTCCGGCCAATTCCGGCTGAATTCCACCTTCCCCCTGTCATATACCAAGGCTTTCATGCTCTCACCGCTCTCCGCCGAAAATGTATGTATGAATGCCTATGCTTGTGAACCATAGGAACCTGGAAGCTATCCTAGCGGCCGGCACGGCAGTGTCAATTCTTTTATTGCAGAACCCACTCTTCAAGCGTTCGCTGGATGCGATGCCGTTTTTATTTTAGTATGGGCTTGCGCAATGCTTCCATCGCCGCTCCAGCCGCTCCCACCACGGCGGCGTCTCCTCCAAGCTCGGCAAAACAAATGTCCAGCGGGTCTTCATTCAGGGACCAGATCATCTGATCGTAGAATGTCCGGATTCGCTCCAGGAGCATAGGACCGGCTTTGATCATCCCCCCAGCCAGAACAAACCGCTGCGGCTCGGTGATATGCCGCATGATGATGCAGATTTGGGCAAGGGCTTTCGCGGTGCCATCTACAATTTCATTAGCCAGGGAGTCACCCTTTTTGGCAAAATCAAAAACATCCTTGCAGCTTACCTCCCCTTTTTGTTTATACAACTCCTGCATGGCAGAGGATTTCCCCCCCGCGAGGGCTTCATTGGCCCGAGCGGCGGTATGGCTGGCAGAGGCGTAGGCTTCCACACAGCCGTTCTGGCCGCAGGTACATCGCCGGCCGTCGGGCTGGATGATAATATGTCCCAGTTCCGCACCATTTCCGACGCTTCCACGGATGATTTGACCGTCGTAGATAATCCCCCCGCCGATGCCGGTCCCCAGCGTAAACATGACCATATGGCGAATATCCCTGCCTGCGCCTTTCCAGAACTCCCCCCAGCAGGCGACGTTTGCATCATTATCCAGCTCGACGGGAATACCGAGTTTATTGGAAATGCCATCGCGAATGGGATACCCCCCCCACCCGGGAAGGTTGCCTGCATCGATAATCATACCTTCTTTGTAGGAAAGCGGACCAGGTGAGCCCAATCCAGCCGCTAAAACCTGTTTGGCAGGAATCCCCGAGGACTCAATAAGCTTTTGACATGCGGCAGCCGTTCGATCTACAAACCGGGCAGGGCCGGCCGCGACCTCCGTGGGAAAGCTGTCCCGGCCTAAAATCCGGCCTTCTTCATCCACCAGTCCGACATCCACATTCGTTCCGCCAAGATCGATTCCCAGATAACATTTTGTCATAACCATCCTTTAAATTTTGCTAAAAAAGGTATGCCCGAAGTCGTGCTTCTCTATCTTATTGCCAGTAAAATAGTTATGGCAACTCCTCTGAGAGGTATTCTGCCATTTTTTTATAAAAATCTCTTGCCTGTAAACGGAATATCTTATACAATGCTTTTAGTAGAGATGCAATAGCATCAAGTGTGCGAGAGAACACTTGAGAGAGAGATTCGAAAACCGGGCGAAGAATCTTTCTCTCAGGTGTTTTTTTTTGCTCTTTTCGAGCTTTTATAGGTGCTGGCAAACAAACAAACGGGTTGTTCCCGTTTTTCGAAGCCATTTTTTTGCAAAGGAGTCGGACTATGTCAAAGAAGGATTTGGTGTTACGGGCCGGCCTGCTGCTCTTGTTAGCGATGGCGGTCTCCACCGTACGCGCCGATGATGCGGACATCTCGACCAGCTTCAATAGCTGGGATACTCAGAATTTCACGCATCAGGACGCCGAGCCGTTCAAAGGATGGGTCGATATCTACATCAGCAACTTTATGTCGCAGCCCTGGGGCGGGTTCCACTTCCAGATTACGGATCCCATGAATCTGGGAGCGCAGAATGTAGATTTCATCGACTATTCCCCCTATGTCCCGGTCAGCAGCCAGAGTCCTTTTACCTGGACAATCAACAATTCTGTTCTGCCGGGCGCGACGATGGATTTCTATTTTTACGCCGATCCCGTCAATCCCGGAGAACAAGCCCATTTCAAACTCTATACGAATAATCAGGATCACATCGGATACTTTGGTATTTGCATGTATCCGCTGCCGGTGCCGGAACCCGGTACGCTGCTGATCCTCGGAATGGGCGGACTCCTGTTCCTGCGACGCAAACGTTAAACAATACCTGCAGGTTTGGCTCCCAAACACAAAATGGCTTATTGCCGTCTGGAGAAATCCAGACGGCATTTTTATTGGATTTTCCGTGGGATAAAACCAGCTTCGTTCTCAGAACGGGAGAATCATCGCAACCCTT
>CAZOTP010000198.1:4009-6603 GCA_964582655.1 uncultured Pirellulales bacterium
ATTCTTCGTTGGCTTCCAGCCATCGGGAATACGTGCGATCCAGTTCCCCCTGCAAGATTCCCAGCTCTTCCGATAATTGCATCCCCCGATCATTCTGCTGATCCATATACGCCTTGGAAATGCGGATCTCCAGCCTTTTTTTATCCTCCTCCAGCCGGCTGAGGGTCTCTTCCAAATCCAGCAGGGTTTTTTGGGCTTTGCGCTGGGCGGCGGCCTGGGCTTTTCGTTGTTTCCACTGCTGTTCATTATCCGATGGTTTTTCGTCCCGGCCCTGCTGACGGGCCTTGCCCCGGTGGGTAATGCGCCCGGATACCGATGCCAGGGATTGCTGATGGATTTCCCAGTATTGGGTGAAATTGCCGGAATAAAACCGCAGATCCCGATCCTGAACTTCGGCAATATGATTCACCACTTCATCCAGAAAATAGCGGTCATGGGAAACCACCAGCAGGGTCCCGGCGAATTCCTTCAGCGCCTGCTCGACGGCTTCCCGCGTGGGAATATCCAGGTGATTCGTCGGCTCATCCAGAATCAGAAAATTCGGTTTTTGAAGCATGAGAATCGCCAGTTGAAGCCGATTCCGTTCCCCGCCGGAAAGATTTTTGATTTTTTTATACACCTCATCATCGCGAAATAAAAATCTCGCCAGGATGCCCAGCACCTGCTGATGGGTTGCCCCGGGCACCGAACAAAGCTGGTCATATACGCTGCTTTCTTCGTCGAGCACTTCCTGCTGCTGAGCGCAGTACCCCACCGAAAGGCTGGGGCCGATGCGAATCACGGGATTTTCCCAGTCACCTAGCTGGATAATGTCCTTCAGCAGCGTGGTTTTTCCGCAGCCGTTGGGACCGGTCAGAGCCCATCGCTGCCCGCCTGTGATTTGCCAGTTCAGATTTGTAAAGAGCACCTTTTCGCCAAAGGCCTTGTGGTATTCCTGAATCTGCAGGGCGATATCCGCACGGGTTGCCTGGCTGTCAAAACGCATGGAAACGCGGGACGCTTCGGCGGGAGGCTTTTCCGGCCCCTGGCTTTTCACCTTTTCCAGCTGACTTCTGCGGGCCCGCAGCCGCCGCCCCCAGGTATTGTCGCTGGCGTGTCCCTGCGCGATATCCGCAAATCTCTGCACCAGGGATTCCAGCTGCGCGATGCGTTTTTGATGGGCCTCATACTGATGCTGCCGGCTTTTTCGCTGCTGCATCCGAAACTCCCGATAGGCGGTGTAGTTCCCCGGATACTCGGTCAATTTCCCGTTTTCCAGCTCCATCATATGATCGACAACCCGGTCCAGCAGATAGCGGTTGTGCGAAACAATCAGAATCGCCCCGCGGAACCTTCGGAGAAAGTCTTCCAGCCAGGCCAGCCCCATATAATCGAGATGATTCCCCGGCTCATCCAGAACGAGCAGATTCGGCTGATCGAGAAGCGCCCGTGTCAGGGCCAGAACATTCTGCTCCCCCCCGGACAGGCGTTCCACACGCTGATTCTGCTTTTCGGCCAGTCCCAGGGCATCCAGCATCGCCTGGGCACGGGGTTCAAAATGATCGCCGCCGGACTGGTCATAGGCATCTCGGACCGCCTCATATTCCTGCAACCGGCGGGGCATTTCCTCGCTCTGGGACGCTTCGATCAATCTCTCGATTTCCCGAAGCCGGTCATGAAGGCCCTGATGGCCGGCTAATAGATACTCCCACACCGTCTGCTCGGTATGGAATTCGACATACTGCGGAACATATCCGATCCGGACAGAAGAGGAAATCTGGACAGAACCTTCCTGGGCGAATTCCAGCCCGCAAAGGATTCGCAACAGCGTGGTTTTGCCGGTTCCGTTTGCCCCGATCAGGCCGGTTTTCTGCCCCGCCGACAGCTCAAACGTTACGCCGTCCAGCACCCATCGACCAGCATATTCCCGCCGGACGCCGTTACAGGTTAGAATTGCCATCCGTGTTCTGTATTCGCCTGGCTAGAGAAGATAAGATCTGCTGTTCCATCGCCGGATCGGTTCCAAGCGGTTCCCAGACGGATTCCTGCCCTTTCTTCGTACGAGGCGACAATCCCGGCGCTCTGCCGACCGTACTGCCGAATACATCGCGGACACCGACCACTCCGGCACGCTGTACACTGTCGGCATTCGGGGTCAATCGCTCTATTTCTACACAACAATGAATCTGAAAGAGAGTCGAATTGGTCAGATCGGGATCCACCTGCATCCGCACTTTCCTCCGAACGGTCTGGAGATTCGATTCTAGCCGGCTTTGAACGTCAGCCAGATCATTCTGCCAGCATTCAAACCAATGAGCGCTGGTGAGTGCATAGGTTTGAATGATTCCGGTTCGCTGATCGACGCGGTCCAGCTCAAATCCACGCTGCTTAAGTTCCATCTGACATTGCCGCCAAACGGTTTCGGCGGATCCCTGCAGTTCCATTGGATTGCCGCAACTGAGCTGAGACGGGGACGAGGCACATCCTATGGCAAGCAGCATCGCCGCCCATCCGCCAATCTGATAAAATATCCGAACATTCAAATTCATACCGATTCCTGTCCATTTATACGACCGAAACTCTCCCTGGATTTTACCGAAAGGGCGAGACCGCCG
>CAZOTP010000199.1:0-6553 GCA_964582655.1 uncultured Pirellulales bacterium
CTGCGCCTTGAAGAAATCGGTTTCGGAAAAATTATTGCTGGCGGAACCGAACACGGGTTCGGATTTGCCATACCAGCCGAGGTGCCATCCGTTTTGGGAGAAGATGGAATGGGGCAGGGGGGAATTGGAGTTCAGCACGGAGGAGCCAATCGGAGCATCGAGGTCCAAGAGCATGCCCGTCTTGTTGTCGAAGTAGAATTCCTGGGGAGAGGCTTGACCGCTCACCGTTCGGTGAACGACGATGACGTCATTTTCCAGGAAAGGAAGCGCACTGATTTCTTTGTCGAAAGCGACGATTTGTTCAGTGACGGTTTCCTCGTCGGTATTGTCATAGGTGATGGTATTTTCCGGGTCATTGATATTTTCCGGATTGTAGAGACCGGCGATGAGTCGGAAGTGCATGTTTTCATCGGCAAAATCGCTGAGGAGCCTGGCTTCGTAGGCTGACTCGGAGGAGTAGAGGGGCACGTTATCGACATAATAGCGGAAAACCCAGATAGTGCCGAGAGAATCCTTGGCCAGATAGGCCCAGAAACTCTGGATATTGCCGGAAGCCGGTGCGGTTTGTTTCCATCGCAGGCAGGAGATATTCTGATAGGTCAACGCGGAAAAGGTTTGGTTGAAATTATTGGCGTCATTGGGATCGACATAGGTCCCCTGGGCGAGAAAGGTTCGCGTATCGCCATCTATGGCATTCAGAAAGGGGACATCGGAAAGGTCATCACTGGTGTCAGCGTCGAACGAACCGCCGTAGAACGCCAGACGGAATCCATCGGCATCGGCCCCCGTTTCCCCATTTCTTAGATTAAGAATCAAGCCGGCGGAATCGTGGTAATAGGAGATATTGTTTGAATTTTCCACGGCGCCGTCCCATGTTTTCACGCGGAACAGTTCATTCTGATAGTGGGGGACATAGCTGAGAGTGTCAGTGAAGGATGCGATTTTCGAAGTACGGATCCCGTCGGTGAAAGAATTTTTCGGGTCCGCGAGATTGGCAGCATTGTAATTTCCAGTGATAAGCCGGAAGAGCATGACATCATCGAATTCACGGAGCGATTTGACTTCCAGGAGTGACTCGGCTTTAAAAATGGTCTGGTCATTCAGGACGTATTTGAGAACCCATATGTTATCATCCACATCTTTGGCCAGGAGAATGGTAAAGCTGTCCAGGTCGGGCGGGACGGTGGAGGAAGCGGTCCAGGATTGCTGCAACGTAAGATACTTGACGCCGAGAAGCGGTTCGGTTGAGACGGTGAAAGTCTGGGTGTAGGTGCTGCCCTGATACAGACCCTGGCCGACATAGGTTCTTGTGGCGGTGGTTTTCACGCCAACAAACGGCACGTCGCTGAAGTCGGTGCTGGTATCATCGAAATTCATGGGTGCCAGCAGCCAGCCGTTCCCGGATGGATTCTGAGCCGTATTCCATAGATCCAAAACAAGCCCCAGCTCGGGGTGATAGTAGCGCCAGCGCGTTTCGGTGGGGGAACTTACAGGGCCGCGGGTCCATTTGACGAGAATCAGATTATTGTCGGTGTACGCCGGAGCAAGAGACGCTGTGGTGCTGACAATCTGCTCCGTGATAAGATTCGAGCCGCTGCCGGTGGACACGGTATTGACAGGATCGCTGAGATTGTCTGCGTTATAGGTTTCGGTCATGAGTCGGAAATGGATATCTTCGGAGGCATAGGTTTCGAAGCGGACGGCGTCTTCGATCGTATCGGCTTCAATAATGGTGCGCATATCCGCCTGGTCTTCATTGAGGACATACTTGAGAATCCAGAGGGCGCCGTCGGTATCTTTGGCCAGGTGCATGGTGAAGCTGGCGAGTTCGTCGGAAGTGGATGCGGTTTGAATCCATTTGAGGCATTGAATGCCGAGATACTCTTCGGTGGTGAACTGATGCTGGAAGGAGGAAGCGGCGTAGTCTGCCTGCCCTGTAAACGAGCGGATGGCGCCGGTAGTTGCTTTGAGGAAGGGGACCTCGGAGAAATCGGCGCTGGTATCATCCTGAAAGTCCTGGATGACGGATATACTCTCAATCATCACGGGGGATACCGGAAGGGCTTCAAAATATTTTGTGATGTTCGCATCGTCTTCAATAACAGGTTCCAGGGAGATGGCGTCGACAACATCCATGCCCTGCACGACTTCGCCAAAGACAGCGTACCCGGTGCTGCTGCTGGTAGGATCGAGATTTTTGTTATCCACGACATTGATAAAGAACTGCGAGGTGGCGGAGTTGACGGAGGTGGTCCGTGCCATAGCGACGCGTCCGCGGAGATTTTTCAGCCTTTTGGTAACTTCCAGATTGATCGGATCGTTGGGCGTTTTGTAAAAGTCTGTGTCGGTGATGCTAAACGCCGGATCGTTAAAATCCGCGTCATACAGTTCCGGGAGATAGGCGCCTCCCTGAATCATAAAGCCATCGATGCAGCGGTGGAAGATAAGCCCATTATAAAATCCATCGTTAACATAGGACAGGAAGTTTTCGACCGTCTTGGGCGCGTCGGCGTTATATAATTCAACGACAATGTCCCCGTAGTTGGTGGTCATTTTCACCTTGGTTCTGGCGGCCAAAGCGATATGTGTCCAGTAAGCCATCAGAACGGTTAACAGAAACAGAATACGCGTTCTGTTCATACAGTAAGTCCTCAACATAGTCAGGTGCCACTCATCGCAACACTCGGAGGGCCTGGGGCTCTACCCCGACAATCCCAAGCCAGGTGGCGGGTACACAAGCGGTTTCATACGGCCAACATACCGAATATTTATCCAAAACCATCTCATTCCTATCCCATTTCAATCGGCAAGCATTATAATAAGGCCGTGATCGGCCTGTCAAGGGATAGAACATCCGGAAAGCCAAGGGATTAGGATTTTTTAATAACAGGGTAACAATTCCTGAACAATTTTGCTGACCCGCTGCGCGGCGCCGGGAGCGAGAAGCGGTTCCATCAAGTCCCGTAGCCGTAGCCGGATCTGCTGGAGTTGATCGGGGGATTGCAGCAGGGTAATCGCGTGAGAAGCAACTTTGGGGGTCTGACGGGCATAAAAGGGCATGTATTCGGGGGCCAGCTCTTTGCCGGCGAGGATATTGACAAGGGAAAGAAAACGGGTGTTTACCAGCCAGCGGCCGATAAGGTTCCAAGCCAGGGGATGTACCGGATAAAGGATAATCATAGGGCAGTTCTGTGCGGCCACTTCAAGGGTGGCGGTACCGGATGCAACGAGAGTCAGATCCGCATGGCGGCAGGCAGCTTCGATATTGACGATGCGAATGTCGATATTGAGGTCTTTATAGGCGTTTTTTTTCAAGTAATCGAGGTTTTTCGGGCTGGAGGCTGCTGTGCGAAAGCGGGCATCTGGAAATTCTTCCCGGATTCGTCTGGCGATATTCATCATGGGGCGCCACAATTTTTCCAGTTCGTGGGAGCGAGAGCCCGGAAGGAGGGCGATGGTAGGAAAAAGTGATTTTCCCTCCTGCCAGGGGCTTGGAGACTGGACCTGATGAGAGTCGTCAAAGAGGGGATGCCCGACATATTCTGCGGGGATATTATTATTTCTAAACCATTGCTCTTCAAAGGGTAATATACATGCGACGCGGTTTGCGGATCGCCTGAGTTTGTTTACTCTCCAGCTTCCCCATGCCCAGAGTTGCGGGGCGATATAGTAGAGGACTGGGATATCCATCTGGCGGGCCATTTGTGCAACATGGAAATTCCAAGCAGGGGAATCGATCACAACGACCACATCCGGTCGATGGTGAAGAAAGTGTTTTCGAATTTGCCTTTTTAAGCGGTAAAAGAAGCCCACTTGTCGAAGGGCATGCCCTAGCATGGCGCTTTTATCTACCAGGTTTACCAATAAGTTACATCCAGATATCTGCATCGCATTCCCGCCAATTCCCTGGCAGATAAGGTGTGGGATATCCATTCGGAGCTGGCGGATGAGATTGGCGGCATGTTTGTCCCCGCTGGTTTCGGCGGCGCTGATAAATATTGTTTTCTGCTGGGTTTGCATCTGGTCCGCCATGCAAGCAGGTTTTGGAGAAAATGTCAAGCGGCAGTTCTGATCGGCGGGGAAACGAAATTTTGCTGAAAAACCCTTCTGGATAATAATTTTTCCGCTTGACAGTCTTTTACGGGGCGAATACCCTAATGTATTCTAAATATTGTGTTTATGTGTGTTGTAACTGGAGTTTTTGGTACTGGTTATTTGGAGGACACGATTTGGATAATGTAATGGTCCAAAACCTGATCGAAGCGGGCATCCATTTCGGCCATCGGGTCGGCCGCTGGAATCCGAAGATGAAACCCTATATCTTCTGCGTCCGCAATTCGATCCACATCATTAACATCAAGGAGACCATGAAGGGACTGCTACGGTCAAAAAAGTTCCTCGCCCATGTGGTCGCCTCTGGTAAAGACGTGCTGTTTGTCGGCACGAAACGTCAGGCCCGAAATCCGGTGATTCAGCAGGCTCAGCGCAGCGGGATGCATTCCGTGTCGGAACGCTGGCTGGGCGGAACGCTGACGAATTTTCGCACGATCCGCTCCCGGCTGAGTCGCTTGGAAGAGCTCGAGGCAATGGAAGAAAACGGCCAGATGGAAGCCCAAAGCAAGAAGATGGCCTCGACGCTTCGGCGGGAAATGAAAAAGATCAAACGCAATCTCGACGGGATTCGAAACATGACCCGATTGCCGGGTGCCATGGTGATTATCGACCCCCGCCGTGAATATATCGCGGTCAATGAAGCGAGGAAGCTGGGGATTCCGATTATCGCGTTATTGGATACCGATTCGGATCCGGATCTGGTGGATATTCCGATTCCGGGCAATGACGATGCGATGCGAGCAATCGAACTAGTTGTAACCCAGTTGACGGATTCGATTCTGGAAGGCAAAGCCAGTCGTGTGGACGACTCATCCGTCTCTGAGCAGGCGGAACCGGTTCGTCGGACTTCGCGACGGCGAATTTCCGCGGCTCAGGCGGCGGAAGCGATGGCTTCCGGGCAGGCAGCCGCGAATCCGATGGAGGATACCAACAACGCGGAAGGAACATCCGGGACAGTACCCGGAGCATCGGTGTAATCGAATCAACCGTTTTTCCGCGGGATTGCCGGCGGACAAATCCGTTTGGCGGAGGCTGTTTCGCGGAGAACGGTTGTTCTTCTATATAGAACTTTTTATACGAGGCAAGGAGAGTGTAACGATATGGCGGAAATAACAGCTACAATCGTAAAAGAATTACGCGAACGAACCGGTCAGGCGATGATGGACTGCAAAAAAGCCCTCCAGGAAACGAATGGCGACATGGAGAAGGCGGTGGATTTGTTGCGGAAGAAGGGAATGGCGGTGATGGAGAAGCGAGCCGGCCGCGAGACCAAGGAAGGCAGCCTGGTCGGCAAAATTTCGTCGGACAGGAAGACTGCGGTCTTGACCATGCTGTGCTGTGAAACGGATTTCACGGCCAAAAGCGCTGAATTTCAGGCTGCCTCTCAAGCTCTGGCGGACGCCCTGCTGCAGGCAAAAACCCCGGCGACCACTCCCGAAGCCCTTGCGGAACTGGCGGCCGGAAGCGGCCGAACGGTCGGTTTTGTTGTCAATGAGATCGTCAGCAAGACCGGTGAAAAAGTCCAGATCGGCGAATGCGCCAAGTTCGAGCTGAAAGGCGATGGGCTGCTTCACTGCTATGTGCACTTCAACGGGAAAATCGGGACGTTGATACAGCTGGACGCCGATTCGGCAAAGACGGCGGCCGCCGATGCGGTCAAAACACTGGCCAGCGACATCGCGATGCATGTGACGGCGGTGAATCCGGTGGCGGTCAGCCGCGACCAGGTGGACCCGGCGCTGGTGGAGCGGGAACGCGATGTAGCGCGGGAGCAGGTCAAGGGCAAGCCGGAGAATATTATCAACGGAATTATCGAAGGCAAACTCAAAAAGTGGTATCAGCAGATCGTGCTGCTGGAGCAGCCTTTTGTAAAGGATGACAGCGTGACCGTCCAGCAGTTGATCGATCAGGTCGGCAAACAGGTGGGCGGAAAAATCACGATGAAATCGTTTGCCCGGCTGCAAATCGGATAACCGAGCACGGGGACTGCCTGATGAGTGATTTGAAATATCGAAGACTGCTTCTGAAAATCAGCGGCGAAGGATTTTGTGCACCGGGAAGCTTCGGCATTTCCAACCAGGAGCTGAATACCCTTGCCGAGCAGATTCAGCAGCTTCATCAGCTCGGCGCGCAGACGGCGGTTGTAGTGGGGGCGGGGAATCTGGTACGCGGAGCGAACGTGTTCCGCACGACGGGAATTCGTCGGACGACAGCGGATCAGATGGGGATGCTGGCAACCGTGATCAACGCGGTGGCGCTGCAGGACGTTTTGGAAGCCAAGGGGACTCCCACGCGGGTGCTGTCGGCAATCGGCATCACATCCATCTGCGAGCCGTTCATCCAGAGGCGGGCGATTCGCCATCTGGAAAAAGGGCGGGTGATTATCCTGGCGGGCGGGACGGGGAATCCGTATTTTACGACGGACACCTGCGCGGCGCTG